>CAWIEL010000009.1:0-17495 GCA_963835025.1 uncultured Acidobacteriota bacterium | reverse complement strand
TTTCAGCGCAGAGTTGGCGGCGTTCAGCAGACGAAAGGCGCGGTTCGTGAATAGCCAACGGCTCGCCGACGACCGAACCGATTTTCATCCGCGGGTTCAGCGAGGCGATGGGATCCTGAAAAACCATTTGGATGCGGCGCCGCAGCTTGCGCAATTCCGGTCCTCGCGCGCCGAGCCAATTTTCACCGCGAAAATAAATTTCACCGGAGTCTGGTTCGATCAGGCGGAGCAAAATGCGCGCGAGAGTTGTTTTACCGCAGCCCGATTCGCCGACAATGCCGAGCGTCTCACCGCGCTCGAGCGTGAACGAAACGCCGTCGACGGCATTCGCACGCTGGCTGGCTTTCGGCAATAGGCCGCCGGCGAGCGGATAGGATTTTCGCAAATCGCGCGCTTCGAGAAGAATCTCCACGGGCATTTAGAGTTTTTCCGCGGCGATGTAAATGCCGGGGTTGGACATGTAGAGATCCGGAGGCTTGCCGGGCTGGCACACATCGGCAGGTTCGAAGCGCGGAGAAAAATTCGCGGAGTTGGTTTCGATCGAGCCGGCCAGCAGCGCATGCGCTTCCTGATATGCCGCGTCGGTAGGCTTCCATCCGGCGACGTGCATCCAGTGTTCGAAGGTGCGCGGATGGCTTTTGTGCTCCATCGCGGTGATGCGCAGGCCGGCGGCGGCGAACATGGATTCGAATTCGCCCTGGGTCAGCGAGCGTGAATGGGAATTATCGCGGATGAATTCGATGCGATGGTTCAGCGCGCGAACTTCGGGATCGGCCGGCGCTTCGATGTCGATCAGGCCGACGCGTCCGCCTTTTTTTACCACGCGGCACATTTCGGAGATCACCCGAGCGGGATCGGAAATGTGGTGGAGGCTGTAGCTGGTGACGGCGAAGTCGAGCGCAGAATCGGCCAGCGGAACGCGCTGCGCGTCGCCGATAGTGAAGGTCATTTTGTGGATTAAACCGTCGTGAGCGGCGGTTTGTCGCGCGCGTTCGAGAATCGCGGGAGTCAAGTCCAGCGCCAAAATCCAGCGAACGTGGCGGGCAAAACGCAGCGCTAGCGTTCCGGGGCCGCTGGCGAGATCAACGCCGCGGTCGTTTTCATTGGCCCCGACCATGCGCGCCAGCGTTTCGGCTTCAGTGACGCGATGGGCGACGGCGTAGTCGCCGAAAACTTCGGCGGTTTTGGTGAAGCGTTCGCGGACGTGCGCCTTCAGCTCCTCATCCGAAAATTTGGGCGCGGAATCGGGTGAGACGCTCATGGGACGAGAATACACCGGGCGTCGTGATTTTGGTTTACGGCGTGAAGCGCCGGCATCGCGACGTCGCATTCGGCGACGTGCAGCGGGCAACGCGGCGCGAAGGAGCAGCCCGGGGGCAAGGACGAGAGCGACGGAACGCTTCCGGGTATCGGCGTCAATTTTTCGCGAACCAGTCGTGGAGCGGCACGCAGCAGCCCAGCAGTGTAGGGATGGCGCGGCGCGCGGAGCACTTCCATCACCGGCCCTTGCTCCACGATTCGGCCGGCGTACATCACCGCGATGCGGTCGGCGATTTGAGCGACGACTCCCAGGTCGTGGGTGATGAAAAGCATGGAAAGTTGCAGTTCGCGGCGCAGCCTGGCGAGCAATTCTAGAATCTGTTTTTGCACGGTGACGTCGAGCGCAGTGGTCGGCTCGTCGGCAATCAGGATGCGGGGATTCGCCGCAAGCGCCATGGCAATCATCACCCGCTGGCGCAAGCCGCCGGAGAGTTGGTGCGGATACTGGCGAGCGCGGCGAGCTGGATCGGGCAGGGCCGCGCGTTCGAGCGAGCCCAGAACCCGGCGCTGAATTTCTTTTTCGCTGACTTTCGGCTCGTGGATGCGAATGGCTTCGGCGATCTGGTCGCCCACGCGCAGGACCGGATTCAGCGCGGTCATCGGCTCCTGAAAAATCATGGCGATGTCGCGGCCGCGAATCGCGCGAAGTTCTTGCGGCGAATATTTCAAGAGATCGCGGGAGTCGCTGGCGTTGGCCTGAAGAAATACCTGGCCTGTGTGGCGGGCGCCGTAGGGCTCTAGACCCATCAAGGCCAGCGACAAAATCGTTTTCCCGGAGCCGGATTCGCCGACGATACCGAGTGTTTCGCCGGCTTGCAGCGAGAAGGAGACGTCTTTCACCGGCTTGATCCAGCCGGAGGGCGTCGGCAGTTCGACGGTGAGGGCGCGAACATCGAGGATGTTGCTCGTCACCGTCGGCATAGGAACATAATAGGTCGGCAATCGGGCGCGGCGGCTAGATTTTTGCGGGTCTGTTGAGGAAGTGTCTGGTGCGGGCCGGTGCCGCAGCGGTCAGCGTTTCGCGATCGGAACGCAGAGGCGCAGTGCCGTGTGAGTGGCGGAAAAGCTACAGACTTTGTTGTCCACTAGACTGGCGGCTTTCGCGGCGGCGATGACATCGATTTCGCGGATATGTTTTTGGCCTTTGGGGTAGACCACCCAGATCGCGCCATTCGATTGCATGGATTTCGCCAGCGATTTCAGACGGTCGAGATCCTTGACGTTTTCGGCGGAGAAGAAAATCAAATCCGAGGCCTTCAAGAGCTCGCCGGCGGAATAATCAGGAACGCGGGGCGCGAGTTCGGCGAGAAAATTGGCGTCCTCGACACCGATTACAGAAATTCGCTGGCCAGTCTTAACTCCCAGCTTATCGACCAACAAGCGATGCGAGTAATCGCGTTCGGCGGGACGGGGCTTCGAGGATTTTGGTGACACGGCCGAGTCCTCCTGTTGACCAGCGAAGTTTAGCCCAAACACGTGACCTGCTGCAGGATGGGTTAGAATCGGCGGAATTCGAGAAGGCCGAGGAAACATTGCGATGAAAACGCCGAAGAAGCCGCGAGAGCAGAAGCAGATGAGCGACGAAGCGGTGAAAGCCAGGACGGGCAAAGTGTGGGCTGAATGGTTCGAAATCCTAGACGCGGCGGGAGCGGCGAAGTGGACCCATCAGGAAATTTCGGCGTACTTGGCGAAAAAGCACAAGGTTGGTCCCTGGTGGACGCAGATGATCGCGGTGGCCTACGAACATGCCCGCGGAATTCGCGAAAAGTTTCAGAAATGCGATGGCGAATTTGCGGCGTCGGGCAGCCGGACACTGAACGTCCCGATTTCAAAATTGTACACGGCGTGGACCGATGAAAAGCTGCGGCGGAAATGGCTACCGGACGCCAAGCTTGAAATCACCACGGCGACGCGCAACAAATCGCTCCGCGCGAAGTGGGCGGAAGGTAAAAGCCGGCTGAGCGTGAATTTTTATCCGAAAGGTCCGGCGAAATGCCAGGCGGCGGTGGATCACATGAAACTCGCAAGTTCGGCGGAGTGCGCACGCATGAAATCGTATTGGTTCGAGGCGCTGAACCGCCTGGAAGCGGAACTGCAAGGGGCCGATTGATGACCGAACAAAGTGTTGCGCAAAATTGGCCGGCGCTGCCGTGGAAGGAATGGGAAGCGACGGCCGCGACGCTGCACATGTGGACCCAGATCGTGGGCAAGACGCGGCTGGCGCTGACGCCTCTGCAGAATCATTGGTGGAATGTGCCGCTGTATCTGACCGCGCGGGGGCTGACGACTTCGGCGATGTTCTATCGCGGCGAGTTGCTAGATATCGAATTTGATTTCGTCAGCCACGATTTGCATTTCCGGATCAGCTCCGGCGCGAATCTTTCAGTTCCCTTGCGGCCGCAAACCGTCGCTGATTTTTATCAGGAGTATCGCCGCTGCCTCGCGGCGCTGGGCGTCGAAGTCGAAATTCACCCGGTGCCGGTAGAAATTGCGAACCCGATTCCCTTCGCTGAAGATCGAACCCACGCTTCGTACGACCCGGAGTACGCGCACCGGTTCTGGCGCATTCTTTCGAACACCGATCGATTGTTCAAGCAGTTCTCTACTCCATTCTTAGGGAAAATCAGCCCGGTCCATTTTTTCTGGGGCAGTTTCGATCTGGCGGTGACGCGCTTTTCGGGGCGTCCGGCGCCGCCGCGCGCGGGCGCGGACTTGATCCAACGCGAGGCGTACTCGCATGAAGTGATCAGCGCGGGATTCTGGCCCGGAAATGGAGGTTTTGGAGAGCCCGCGTTTTATTGTTATGCGGCGCCGGTGCCCGCCGGAATGGATAAGGCAACGATGGGGCCGAAGGCCGGTTACTTCGATCCGAAGCTCGGAGAATTTCTGTTGAAGTATGACGACGCGCGCGCGGTGGCCCAGCCCGACGACTCGGTGCTGGAATTTCTGCAAACCACTTACGAAGCCGGCGCGAATTTGGCGAAGTGGGATCGCAAATTACTGGAGCGCGATCCGACGTCGGATCCAATGCTGCAAAAACCGAAATCTCGCTAAATACGGGAGTGAGAATGAAAAAGGGCCGCGCGGCAAATGCCGCGCGGCCCTTTGCTTTCGCAATGCTTTTCAGCCTAGTAGTCGTTCGACGAGCCCTCGAGGAAGGCGCGGAGTTTGCGCGAACGCGACGGATGGCGCAGCTTGCGCAGCGCCTTGGCTTCGATCTGCCGAATACGTTCGCGGGTGACCGCGAACGACTGGCCGACTTCTTCCAAAGTGTGCTCGCTGCCGTCATCCAGGCCGAAACGCATTTTGATGACTTTTTCTTCGCGCGGCGTCAGGGTCTTAAGCACCGAAGAAGTCTGCTCCTTCAGGCTCAAATTGATGACCGCATCGGAAGGTGAAACGACGGCCTTGTCTTCGATGAAGTCGCCGAGATGCGAATCCTCTTCCTCGCCGATCGGCGTTTCGAGCGAAATCGGTTCCTGCGCGATTTTCAGGATCTTCCGGACCTTGGCGACCGGAATATCCATGCGCTTGGCGATTTCTTCGGAAGTGGCTTCGCGGCCGAGTTCCTGCACCAACTGGCGCTGGGTACGCACCAGCTTGTTGATGGTTTCGATCATGTGCACCGGGATGCGGATGGTGCGGGCCTGATCGGCAATGGCGCGGGTGATCGCCTGACGAATCCACCAGGTCGCGTACGTGGAAAATTTATATCCGCGGCGCCACTCGAATTTGTCGACGGCTTTCATCAAGCCGATATTCCCTTCCTGAATCAGGTCGAGGAACTGCAATCCGCGATTGGTGTATTTCTTGGCAATCGAAACCACCAAGCGCAGGTTGGCTTCGATCAATTCTTTCTTGGCCTGCTCCGCTTCGGCTTCGCCGCGAACGATGACCTGCAGCCCGCGCTTCAGTTCGGTGGGGCTGACTTCGCTGGCCAATTCGATTTCGGCGAGTTCCTGCTTGCGGGCCTTCAGGTCCTTGCGGGCTTCGGCCTGCACATCGGCTTTGGAAGCTTCGACGCGGCGTTCGAGCTTGATGATTTCGCGTTCGAGAAAATGAACGCGCTCGACGGTGTGGCGGATTTTTTCGATCAGCCGCTTCTTTTCGAGCAGGTTGAATTCAAGCTCGCGCATGCGGATGGACATTTCCACGCGCGTGCGAGCAAGCAGGTGGCGAGCGCGAAGGTAGGGGCGCTTCTTGGACTTCGCCATCTTCTCGAGCTTGGAAGCCTGTTTCAGCGCCAGCAGGTAGAGCTTGGCGACGCCGTCAATCTGCTTGAGGGTAGCCTTGGTTTTGGCTTCGATCTTTTCTTCGGTCAGTTCTTCGTCGTCGAACTGGACGATTTCCTTGATCGAGCGCGAGCCGTTGCGCAGATCTTCGCCAACCTGCAGAAGTTCCTTCAGGATCAGCGGAGCGCGGGTAATCGTTTTCAGTACCAGCAGTTGGCCGCGTTCAATGCGCTTGGCAATCGCGACTTCGCCCTCGCGCGTAAGCAGCGGCACGGTGCCCATTTCGCGCAGGTACATGCGAACCGGGTCGTTGGTTTTTTCCAGCGAGCCAGGAGTGAGATCGAGTTCGCCGTCTTCGGAAGCAGCGTGTTCGACTTCTTTTACCGGTTCCGCGGAATCGGAAGGATCGGCAGCAGCAAGCGCAGCTTTGGCGCTCGAAAGATCTTCATACACGTCGATGCCGTAGCGTTCGAAGGTAGACAGAAGATCGTCGATTTCTTCCGAGGAGTGAACCTCCGGAGGCAGAATGTCATTTACTTCGTCATACAGCAGGTAACCGCGTTCCTTGCCCATCGCGATGAGCTGGCGTACCTGGTCGTATTTTTCTTCAAGAGCTACCGTCACACTTTCCCCCTTGCCGAGAGGTCAGGCAATGCGCACCACAAATCCCCCAAAAAGAATCCGAGCAATAAAAATTGGCCGGCCGTTTTAGACACCCCGGCCCGCCTTATGTCAAACAACATTTAAAACGGAAAATTAGGACGACTGCCGAACCCGATTTCGCGCCCGTCGAGCCAATTGCAACTGCCGCTATACGACTGGACAACCTATATGATGCAGCACGGGAGCCACCCGTTTCATACAAAACCCTACGAATATACAATACGGGGCTCCCACTGGTCAAATGGCAGGCCGTAACCTACTGGATCGGAAGGTTTTTGTCCAGCTCCCGCTGGCTGGAGAGCAGCCGCTGCAGTTCCATGCGGCGGACCAGAAGGCGCCGCATTTCTTCCGGCGGCGGGCCGGTTTCGATCTGGCGCTGCAGGGCGGCGAGCTCCTCGGTTACCGGCATGTTCCGCAGGAAATTCAAGCAGCTTTCGGCCTCCTCCCAAGTCGGTTCGGGGAGGGCTTCGAACAAGATTTCGAAGACCAGGCGGCGGTCCTTGTCGTCAAGGTTGGCGCTGACCGCGGATGCGTCGGGAGTTTCGCCGGCGGCTAGTGAAGTGAGCAGCGCCTGGAAAATAGCGCGGGTTTCGAGGCCGTGATGGAGGTTGGCCTGGGCGATTTCCTGGGCCAGGCTTTCACGGAATTCCGCGGCTTCGAAAAGCATGCGGATCAACTGACGCTCGGCGCGTTTAATCGCGGGCGTCAGCAGGACGGCTTTGGGCTTCACTTCGCTGCGGCGCTCGTTCGCCGCGATGCGCAGAGCTTCTCGAAGGACCGGCTCATCGACGCGCAGCTCGGACGAAATGCGCGTGGCCCATTCGGAACGGAGCAGGCGATTGGGCAGACGCTGAACGAAGGGCATCAGGAAATTCAGCGCCGCGACTTTTCCGGCGGCGGTGGTGCGGTCCATCTGGCGAGCTTTGCCGATCAAATAATCGAGATATGGCGGCGACTGGGTGAGGAGCTTGGCGTAGGCCTCGACTCCCTTCTCTTTTATGAATTTGTCGGGGTCCGCTCCACCGGGAAGAGCGAGTACGCGCACGTCGAATTCTTTTTCGAGCAACAGCGTGAGCGAACGTTCGGTCGCGGCTTGTCCGGCGGCGTCCGGGTCGTAGTTCACAACGATGCGCTGAGTGAATCGGCTGAGCAGCTTGATTTGTGACTCGGCCAAACTGGTGCCGCAACTGGCAACTACGTTGCCGATTCCGGCGCGGGCCACGGCGATCGCGTCCATGTAGCCTTCGACCAGCACGGCAAAATCGCTGTGGCGCAAAGCTTCCTTGGCGCGGTCCAGATGATAGAGGACCGAGCTTTTGGAGTAGATCGGCGTCTCCGGCGAATTCATGTATTTGGGCATGTCGTCGCCCATGGCCCGCCCACCAAAGGCGATGACTTTGCCGGCCTCGTTCGAGATGGGAAACATGATGCGCCGGCGGAAACGATCGTAGAAGCGGCCGCTTTGATCGCGCCCCACCAGGCCAGAAACTTCCAGATCCTTTTCGTCGAATTTTGTTTTGAGGATGCGGAACAGCGCATCACCGCCGGAAGGCGCGAAGCCGATGCCGAAGTGGGTGATCGATTCGCGATCCAGGCCGCGGTCTTCCAGATAGGCCAGCGCGACTTTGCCTTCGCCGGTCAGCAACAACGTCTTCGCGAAAAAACGCAGCGGCTTCGCGATGCATTTCGACCAACGCACCGCGCTGTTGGTTTTCGCGACGCTCTTCGGGCGTACGTTCCCGCGGCTTGGGAACAGCGATGCCGCACTTTTCCGCCACGGTGCGCACCGCTTCGGGAAATGGCGATTTCTCCAGCTCCATCACAAAACGGAAAACGTCGCCGCCCTTGCCGCAGCCGAAGCAGTAGTACATCTGCTTCACCGGGCTGACGCTGAAGGACGGCGTCTTTTCCTGGTGGAAGGGGCAAAGTCCGCTGAAATTTTGGCCGCTCTTCTTCAGGCGTACGTATTCGCCGATGACCCGGACGATGTCCGCCTGCTGCTTGACGCGATCCGCGAATGATCCAGCTTCAGCCATTAAGTCGAAACCAGAAAACACGAAATTCTCACGCTGCCTTGGAGCATCTCTAGCATCATCCAGTCATCATTTCAATTCAGCGATGGTTATGGCGTTACCGCCATGATCTTCCGATTCGTTTCGCACACTTTCTACCAGCGGGTGGGCAGACAGGAACTGCGCTAGCCCACGGCGCAATGCTCCGGTGCCGTGGCCATGAATGATTCGGACTGACGGCTGACCGTTCAATGCTGCAACGTCAATGAACTTGTCGACTCGCTCAGTCGCTTCTTCGACCGTGTTGCCGATCACATTAATCTCGGTTTCGGTCGGCTCGCCGGAGGGCCGCGAGCTTACGGTGATGCCAGCGGACCGCGTGGCTGTTCGGGACGGCCGGACTTGGAGCCAGATTTCGGGTCGGCGTTAGTGTCGGCGATGCCGATGATATCGCTGAGCGGAACGCGCAGGCGCATCGGTCCGGCTTCCACTTCCGCTTGCGCCCATCGTGGCGGCGAAAAACGATTGGCTGCTTGAAATTTTTCACATGCACGCGAACGCCAGCCGTCAGGCGCTCAGGCTCGATCGGCTTCGCGGCGGCGCTGGAAGATACACCGAGATCGGCTTGAGAGGAGGCCAGCGTATCGACCACGGCAGCATTGGTATCCGCGCGCGCTTCCGAAGCAAATTTCGCGACGCGTTTGCCGGATTGTTTTTCGAGTTGAGCTTGTAGCGCGCGATCGTTTACGTCCGAAACGACGCGAGCGACTTCGCCTTCGAGGCGCTTGACCGTTTCCTGAAAATTGCGTTCTAGCTCGGCGATGCGTTTCTTCTGCCGGCCGGTCCACTCACCCTGCAGCTCGCGGCGTTCGGCTTCAAGCTGCGCAAGCTCCTCGCGAGACTGGCGTTTGATTTCTTCCATCTCATCGCGGCTGCGATGGAGATAAGCGATCAGGTCGCGAGCTTCGCGCGATTCGGGCGAGAGCGCGGACTGCGCGTGTTCGATGACGCGTTCAGGCAGGCCGAGGCGCCGCGCGATTTCGATTCCGCTGGAAGTTCCGGGCACGCCGACCAGCAGACGATACGTGGGGCGCAAATTTTCCTGATCGAATTCCATGGCGGCATTGACGATCCCCGGAGTGGTGGATGCGTAAGACTTCAGCCGGTCGTGGTGCGTAGTGGCGATGGTCAGCGCGTGGAGCCGGCGAAATTCCTCGAGCAGCGCGACCGAAAGCGCGGCGCCTTCTTCCGGGGCTGTGCCGGTGCCCATTTCGTCGACGAGAATCAGCGAGCGGTCGGTGGCCGTTTCGAGCATGGACCGAAGATTGACGATATGCGCGGAAAAAGTGGAAAGGTCGGCGGCGATCGACTGCTCGTCGCCAATATCGGCCAGCACGCGGTCGAAAACGGGAAGTTCGGCGCGATCGGCAGCGACTGGGATTCCAGATTGCGCGGAAAGCGCAGCCAAACCAACCGACTTGAGCGCCACGGTTTTTCCGCCAGTGTTGGGGCCGCTGATGACCATGATCGTTTCGTCGCCGCCCAGCGTGAGCGAAAGCGGAATCGCATTTCGTCCCAGGGGCCGCAGTTTCGCTTCCAGAACGGGATTGCGAGCCGCTTCGAGACGCAGCAAATTCCCGGACGAGAACGACGGAATCACGCAATCGATAGCTCGCGCGAAACGTCCGCGAGCAAAAACGGAGTCGAGATGAGCGATTTCAGCGGTGGCGCTGGCCAGCGCACCGCGATCGGCGCGCAAACGTCCGGTGAGTTCCGTCAGGATGCGCGCGATTTCGACAAACTCTTCTTCGGAAAGCTGCACCAGGCGATTGTTGAGGTCGATAGCTTCGAGCGGCTCGACGAAGACGGTCTGTCCGGTGGCGCTCGCGCCGTGAACCACGCCCGGAACCGCGCGGCGGTCCGAAGCGCGGACCGGAATCACAAAACGGTCGCCGCGCAGCGTAACGTAGTCTTCGGCGGAGGAACCACCGCGCGCCAGAATGCTTTCGAGCGAGCGGCGAATTTTGTCACGGCTTTGCCCGATGCTGGCGCGAATGCGCCGCAGCTGCGGCGAAGCGTCATCGCTGATTTCGCCGTTAGGCAAAATGGCGTGGCGAATCGCCGTAGAGAGATGGCGAAAATCGGCGAGGGCGGCGGAGCGGGCAGTGAGTTCGGGATGATTCGCGGCATCCTGACGAAAAGTTTCGCGGACAGATTGAACCGCATCCATCAGCGAAAGGGCGGCGAGAAATTCCGTGACTTCAAGAACCGAGGCGGGAACGGCCAGATGAGCGAGCCAAGCTTCAGGATCGACGAGCGAGCCGAAACCCAACTCGGCGCCGGGACGGAGATAAGCGATTGCTTCGCGGATCAGTTTGAATTCCGCGTCGAGCGAAGAAACATCCTGGCCGGGCTCTAGCGCGTGAACGGCGAGATGCCCAGGCGCACAGGTGGAATAACCGGCGATGATTTCTTTGAGCCGATCGAATTCGAGGACTTGCTGCGCGCTGCGGGACACTTTGGACCTCAATCAACGGGAGTCATCTATATTGTAGCCGTTTTGAGTGGCGAAGGCAGCGCGGCCGCGGCGTGTTGCGGGATGAGCTGCGATGCCTGCGGCCGGGAGGGTGGGAAAATTTATTTGTGTTTTTTGCGCGGTAGCGGCGTCGTTTTCGCGCCGAGAGTTTCAACCATGGCGACGACGATCGAGTCAAAGCCGGCTGCGGCTTCGCGCGCGCGCTGCGGATTATTATTTTCAAAAATCGCGAACACCAATCGCTCGCCGCCCAAAGTCGTAGCAAAACCGGAAAGCGAATGGACGTGGTCGAGACTTCCGGTCTTGGCCAGAATTCGACCGGCGGCCGCAGTCCCTTGCATTCGATTTTCGAGCGTACCATCGACGCCGGAAATCGGGAGCGTGGCGATGTAAGCGGGACCCCAGGCCTGTTTATCGTCGTAACGAAGCAACTGGACGATAGAGCGCGGAGTGACAAGATCGTCGCGGGCGAGGCCGGAGCCATCGGAGAACACCACGTCGCCCTCAGCGACGCCGATGGATTTCAGAAAATCTTGCTCGACCCATAGCCCTGCGTCGGTAATGCCAAAACCTTTCTTCTCATGACCCACCGCGCGCAGCAGCAATTCGGCGTGAAGATTCTGGCTCACTTTGTTGGTGAGCTTGATCGATTCGATCAGCGGCAAGGATAGATGTTCGGCCAGAATGTTGGTGTTGGGATCCACCGGCTCCGGAGCCGGCCCCACAACCACCGGCGCGTCGGGATAAATTTCCGGCGGCGCGGCGTGATGAACGCGAACGGTTCCGGTAACCCGCACGCCGCGCGATTCGAAGATTTGTTTTAGCGCGAGGCCGGCCGTTTGCGCGGGATCGGGCATGGCCAGCTCGAGTTTCAGGGCGGAGTGTCCGACCGGAATCGCGCCCTGCAGCAGCATAAATTCAAGACCAGGCTGGCGAGAAACTCCGACTTCAGGCTTGGCGAAAGCGTCGACGGTAACGATGCGGCGCGAGAAAGTGTCTAACGCGGCGGCCGGCTCGACGACGACGTTGGCCGGATCGCCAACTTTTGCGCCAGGAAGAATCGTGACGGAAATACAGTTGTCGTTGAGGGCGATCGCGCCGATGGGCGAGCCGAAGGTGAAGAAAACATCTCCAATCGCCCAGCCCGGAGGATACGGATCGTACGGGTAGTAGCTATCGTCAGCGACGATATCGCCATCGATTTCCTTCAGCCCTTTGGTCACCGCTTCGTCGGCCATCTCCTCGAGAATTTTTTCTACCGGTCCATCGCGCTCGACCTTTCCAGCGAAAGGAAATTTGCGATTAGAAAGATCGGGATCGCCGCGTCCAATCAGGCGCAGATCGCCGGCCAGCTTACCGTCGGATGATATCTGTGCGGAGGATTCGAGCGTAGTGCGAAATCGAAAATCAGAGCCAAGCTCGGCCAATGCAAGTGAGGTGGTGAAAACCTTGGCGTTCGAAGCCGGGGTGAAATAACGATCGGCGTTCGATTCATATAGTGTTTCGCCAGTATCGCGATCAAGGACCAGAATGCCCCACGACGCTTTCGCGGAGTGGGTTTCCGAAAGCGCGGACTGCACCCGCGCCGTGAATCGAGCCACATCTCTACGACTTCCCGGCGGCGCAGATTTTGCGGCAGTACTTTTGGTCGGTGGGTTGGAGATCGAAGACTGCGCGGCGGCGAGGCAGGCAAACACACCGAGAAGAGTAGCGAGCATCAAGGATCGGAACAAAAGCATGCGCGGACGAAGTCTCATTCGTGGTCTTAGATTGAATTTAAGGGTTCGGGAAGTCTAGAACAAAGCTCGCGCCAGCCGGGCCGAAGTGCCCGATGAGATATGTTTGCTCTTGGGCCGCTAAGCCCATATGATACGGTCACCCTAATAGGAGGGGCTACGCTCATGAAAAAGTTTGTATCAGCGCTGTTGGTAGCGGCGCTTGTTGGACTTCCGTCCTTGCTCGTCCCGGCGCGCGTGCACGCCGACGACACCACCACCGACCAGGACCGCATCAAGAATGCCGGCGTGGTACTGAAAGAAATTATGGATATTCCGGATGACATTCCTCAGGACGTCATCGACAAGGCCGACTGCGTGATCGTGTACCCGTCGGTGCTGAAAGCGGCCTTCATCGTGGGCGCCAGCTACGGACGCGGCGTGATGACTTGCCGCAAAGGCCCGGACTTCCGCGGCCGCTGGGGAGCCCCGAGCATGATGGCGCTGGAAGGCGCGAGCGTCGGATTCCAGATCGGCGGGCAAGCCACCGACTTCGTCTTGCTGGTGATGAACAGCAGCGGAGCGAACTCGATTCTGAGCAGCAAGGTGAAACTCGGGGGCGACGCTTCGGTCTCAGCCGGTCCGGTGGGACGCACGGCTTCGGCGGAAACGGACGTAGCGATGCGCGCTGAAATTCTGAGCTACTCGCGTTCGCGCGGTGCGTTCGCGGGAATCTCGCTGTCCGGTTCGACGGTGCGGCCGGACAACGACGCCAACGAACGAATCTACGGCAAGAAAATTCCGGCGAAGGACATTGTTCTGCGCGGTGCAGTAGCGCCGACGGCGGATGCCAAGCAGCTGCTTTACGTTTTGAACAAGCACAGCCCCAAGAACCTCTCCAAGTAACGATCAACTTTCCAGAAGCGCCGGAGACTCCATGTCTCCGGCGCTTTTTGTTTTTGGGGTAAACCTCCGTATTTCTTCGTAGGTGCTTCCTCAGTATCCTTGAGCCAGGTTCAAAGTTGACTTTCGGTCGACTTTGTCCTACAGTCATAGTTGAGTTTAAGCCATGGCCCACGCCATACAGATTCGGCAAACCCCTCCAAAGCCAGCTGGTAACCGTCGCGAACGCCATCGGGTCCAGACCCGCGACCGCCTGTATCGCGCGGCCCTCGACTTATTCGCCGAACGCGGTTTTCTGGAAACGACCGTGGAAGACATCACCGAAGCCGCCGACGTGGGTAAAGGGACCTTCTTCAACTACTTCCCGACCAAAGAACATATCCTTGCGGAATTTGGCGGCGAGCGCACCGCTGCTGTCGAACGCGCTCTGGAAAAGGCGAAATCGACGAAAGGCCCGGTGCTGGACGTGATTGGCGAACTGGCCATCGATTCCGCCGGGCAATCCGATCTGAACGCCCCATTGCTGCGCGCGATTTTCGCGGCCCACGCATCCTGCGCTCCAGTCCGGGCCGAACTGCAGAAGCGAAAGCTATTTTCGCGGCGGATGCTGACGGAAATGTTCCGAATCGGACAGGAGCGCGGTGAGATTCGTGACGATATGTCCGCGAACGATTTGGCTCGAATTACGCAGATGGCCTGTATGGGCGTAACCATGAGCTGGGCCATCCATCCCGAATCGACACTGCGCAAGAATTCCCACGAGCTGTGGCAACTGATCCTCCCGAGCCTGAAGCCATTGGAATCGAAAGCGCAGGGAAAAAAGGCTGCCAATGGAAACGGGAAGAAGGCGCACGGAGCGGCCAAAGCTTAGGCGTTCGATTCAAACTTAGCTGAGTCTTTTATAAAGACGTTTCATCCATTAGAGACAACCGAAGGAGCCTTGGTAATGCGCCGTTTTTTTCTTCTTAAGCTATTCGCTCTCATGACTTTAGTGGCCGGAACGGTTCTTACCGCGTCGGCGCAACTGGCTTCCGGTCCGGTGACCACCGCGCCCGGGTCCACCAGTTCACAATCGACCAGCGGCGCCAGCACGCCTTCGGCGCCGTCGCAAAGCACCAGCCCTTACCAAGGTAGCGTACCGGGCAAACTCGAATCCGGTGTAATCCCGATTTCGCTGCAGGATGCGATCGATCGCGGACTGAAAACGAACTTGGGATTGCTGCTTTCCAGCCAGGACGTAAATGCCGCGCGTGGCGAACGCTGGAAGAAATTGAGCGCGCTCTTGCCCAACGTGACCACCACCAGTTATGTCGACGGCTCGCAAGTCGATCTCGCGGAATTTGGATTTTCGTTCAAGTTTCCCAACGTCACCATTCCTTCAGTCGTCGGCCCATTCGGTTACTACGATGCGCGCGCGTATGTGACCCAATCTCTCTTCGATCTGAACGCAATCAACAAGAAGCGGGCTGCGAACCAGGATTTCAAAGCGGCGCAATACACCGCCAAAGACGCGCGCGACCTGGTGGTACTGGCCGTGGGCTACAACTATCTGCTCGCCATCGCCGACATTTCACGAATTGAAAGCGTGCAGGCGCAGGTGAACACGGCCCAGGCTCTTTATAACCAGGCTTCTGATCAGGTGCAGGCCGGAACGTCGCCGGCTATCGACGGGCTGCGTGCCCAAGTGGAATTGAAGACGCGGCAGCAGGAATTGATCCAGGCCAAAAATAATCTGGCGATTCAGAAGCTGGCTTTGGCTCGGGTGATCGGTCTGGCGCCGGGGCAACAATTCGAGCTGACCGACAAATCGCCTTACGAGCCCTTCGCGGAAATGAAACTGGATGACGCGCTGCAGATGGCCTACCAATCGCGCTCCGACTTTCAGGCCGCCAGCGCGACGGTGCGTTCGTACGAATATTCCTCCAAGGCGGCCAAAGCGGAATATCTGCCGGCAATCAATTTCAGCGGCGATTATGGTCTGGCCGGAACCTACGAAACGCTAAACACGCACGGCGTTTTCGATGTGCGCGGAACTTTGACTATCCCCATTTTTCAGGGAGGAAAAGTTCACGGCGACGTGATCGAAGCCAACGCGCAACTGGAACAGAGCCGGCAAAGACTGGAAAACCTGCGGGCTCAAATCGACGCCGACGTGCGTACTGCTTTCTTCAATCTGGAATCGTCTGCCGAGCAAGTGGAAGTGGCCAAGAGCAACATCGATCTGGCGCAGCAAACTCTCGATCAATCGCGTGACCGATTCGTCGCCGGCGTCGCCGACACGGTGGAAGTGGTGCAAGCCCAGGAACAAGTGGCCAACGCTAACGACAGTTATATTTCGGCCTTATACAGCTTTAACTACGCAAAGATTTCGCTGGCCCGGGCACTGGGTCTGGGCGAGAAGAGCGTTCGCGAATACTTCAAAGGAAAATAATATGGCTCAATCGACCGATCTCGAAACTCCCGTCAGCGCAGCGCCAAAACCGGCTCCTCCGGCCGAAACCCACTCCGCTTCCCAGCCCCCGCCGACTCAGCCGGCCGGCCCGCTGTCGAATCCTCGCACACGCCTCTTCCTGATCATTGGACTGGTGGTACTGCTGGTCGGAGGATTTTTCGCGTACGAGTATTTCTCGACGTACGAATCGACGGATGACGCGCAGGTGGACGGGCACTTGATGCCGCTTAGCGCGCGAATTTCGGGCTACGTGATGAAGGTGAATGTCGACGACAACCAGCAAGTGAAAGCCGGAACGGTCTTGGCGGAATTCGATCCGAAGGATTATCAGGTCGCGCTCGATCAAGCCAAGGCGGAGCTGGCGGACGCGCAGGCCGCGGCGCAAGCGCTGAACATCAATGTGCCGATCACTTCGGTGAGCACCGAGAGCCAAGTTTCGGTTTCGGAAGCCGACGTCGAAAATTCGCGCGCGGGGATCGCGGTAGCGGAAGACCAACTCGAAGCAGCCAAAGCGCAACTGGCGCAAGCTGAAGCGAACGACGTGAAAGCGCAAAACGATTTGATTCGTTATAAGCAGCTGGTGGACAAGCAAGAAATTTCGTCGCAGCAGTACGACCAAGCGGTGGCTTCAGCGAAAGCCAGCGCCGCGACGGTTGCGTCAGCACATGCGACCGCGACGGCCGCGGCGCAACAAGTGACCCAGGCGCGCAGCAAACTGGCGCAGTCGCAAGCCAATCTGCGCAACGCGCAAACCGGGCCGCGCCAAGTGGCCTCTACGAAAGCGCGGGCGATTTCCGCCGACGCCACGGTGCAGCAAAAAGAAGCTGCAGTGGAGCAAGCCGAGCTGAATCTGCAGTACACCAAAATTGTGGCGCCGGTGGACGGAATCGTCAGCAAAAACGCGGAAGTAGGAATGAACGTCACGCCCGGCCAGCAACTGTTCACCATCTTCCCCTTGAACGACGTGTGGATCACCGCGAACTTCAAAGAAACGCAGCTCAAGAATATGCGGCAGGGCCAACGCGTGGAAATCAAGGTGGACGCGAACGGCCGCACCTACAAAGGCAAAGTCGACAGCATCGCGGGATCGAGCGGCGCGCGCACCAGTTTGCTGCCACCCGAAAACGCTACCGGCAACTACGTGAAAGTGGTGCAGCGCGTACCGGTGAAAATCGTGCTCGAACCGGGACAGAACAGCGATCAACAGTTGCGGCTGGGAATGTCGGTTGAGCCGAAAGTCTACGTCAAGTAAATGGCCGCGGCGGCAATTCCGGTAGATACCACCTGGCGGCCGGCGGTAAATCCGTGGATCATCGCGCTGGTCGTCACCCTCGCGACGTTCATGGAAGTGCTGGACACCAGCGTTGCGAACGTGGCGTTGCCGCACATCGCCGGCGGACTCTCCGCCGGGCAAGATGAAAGCACCTGGGTGCTGACTTCCTACCTGGTTTCCAACGCCATCGTGCTGCCCATGAGCGGATGGTTTTCCGAACTGATTGGGCGCAAACGCTTTTACATGTCCTGCGTGCTGCTGTTCACCATCAGTTCCTTCCTGTGCGGCCTGGCTCCCAATCTTGCAACACTGATTATCTGCCGGATTTTGCAGGGCGCCGGAGGCGGCGGGCTGCAGCCCAGCGAGCAAGCGATCCTGGCCGACACGGA
>CAWIEL010000008.1:0-82410 GCA_963835025.1 uncultured Acidobacteriota bacterium | reverse complement strand
GGAATCCCAGGCGGAGTCGGGGACGTCGTCGAGCTGGACGCTGCGATTGAGTTGCGCGGCCATGCGTTCGAGCCAGGAGTAGGTATTGATTTCGTAGAGGTGCGGGTGGGGGCGGAGGCGGAAGGTGATGGAGGGGAAGTTGGTGGAGTTGGACATCGGGGGCGAGAGTATTGCGCGGGGCGAGGGGTGTCAATGGGACGAGGGGACAGGGGAGGCATATTGGCGTCTGTGGCTTCAGGGGCTAAAGCGCCTCTTTTTTTTGGGACTTTTTGGCGGGGCTGAACCCCCGCCCCTCCGGATCGACCTTTGCACCACGTTCGGTTTTTTCAGCAGGGCTGAAGCCGTGCCTTGACGAAAGGCGTAGAGGCACACGCTGGTGGGGTTTTCTTCGCGATTGAGCTGGGTCTGTCAGCGTAAAAAGCAGATCCCTCCCGCCTTCGCGATAATTCTGCTTCGGCGTGGCGAAGCGCTGCGCTCGGGATGACAGCCCTACTTTGATTGTGATTGCTTTGACTGTGATGGTGGGAGAGGGCGGAAAAAGTGGGGTATACTCCGCGGCTTGTTGGGACTTTTTCTTGGGGGAGTGCACCGTGATTGTTTCAGGGAAATTGGGGCGAGTGGCGTTGGTGGTGGCGGGGATTTTGTTTTTTGCGGCGGGAGCAGCTCGGGCGCAGGGGACCGCAGGCGTAAGCGCTGGTGCTGGGGCTTCGAGTGCTGCTGGCTTTGGGGCGAAGCGGGTGTTGAGCATCGATGATTATTTTCGGTTGAAGGAAGTGGATGATCCGCAGGTGAGCCCGGACGGGAAGTGGGTGGCTTACACGGTGAAGACGGCGAATTTGAAGGAGGACAAAAATACCGAGCGGATCTGGATGGTGCCGAGCGTGGGCGGGGCGGCGATCGCTTTGACGGCGGAGAAGGCTTCGTCATCGCACGCGCGATGGAGCCCGGACGGAAAATATTTGGCGTTTCTATCGGCGCGCGATGGCGGGAAGGGCGAGGACGAGGAGGAAGGGAAGTCGCAGGTTTGGATTTTGAATCGCGAGGGCGGCGAGGCGCAGCAACTGACCGACACGGCGCAGGAAGTGAAAAATTTTGTGTGGTCGCCGGCGGGAGACCGGCTGGCGCTGGTGCTGCAGGATGCTTCGCCGGATGAGATCGAGGCGGCGAAGCAAAAAGGGGATTCGAAAGCGAAGGCGAAGCCGCGGCCGTGGGTGATCGATCGTTTGCACTTTAAAGAAGATGAGGCGGGATATTTGAACCGGCGGCGGACGCACGTGTATGTGTTTACGGTTGCGGATCACAAGATGACGCAGATTACTTCGGGAGACTACGACGACGAGGGGCCGGCGTGGTCGCCGGATGGAACGAAGATCGCGTTTTCGAGCAACCGGACCAAGCCGGATCCGGATATGAATTTTAACCGGGACATTTGGGTGGTGGACGCGGCGAACACCGATCGCGGACAGAATTTGGTGCAGGTGACGACGAATGAAGGGCCGGAGGATGCTCCGACGTGGTCGCCGGATGGGAAGTGGATTGCGTACACGACGCAACTGGAGCCGAAGCTGTTTGATTATTCGACGTTTCAGATTGCGGTGTCTCCGGCGGTGGGCGGCGAAGCGCGAGTGTTGACGCGGAAATTGGATCGGAATTCGACGGTGCCGAAATTTTCGGCGGACGGGAAGTGGATTTATTTTATTGCGGATGATGATGGGACCCAGAATCTGCTGCGGGTGCCGGCGGCGGGCGGCGCGATCGAGCGTCCGATGGGCGGAAGGAAGATGGTGTATGCGTATTCGCTGGGCCGCGATGGAAGCGTGGCGGCGACGATTGCGGATTTGACGGAGTTGGCGGAAGTGTTTGAACTGCCGGCGGGCGGCGAATTGAAAAAATTGACGACTACGAATGACGCAGTGATGGCCGAGATCCGTTTGGCGGACGTGGAGTACGTGCATTTCAAAAGCAAAGATGGGACGACGGTGGCGGGATATTTGTACAAGCCGGTGGGATACGAGGCGGGGAAAAAGTATCCGACGATTTTGCGTCCGCACGGCGGGCCGGTGTGGGCGTACTACGCGGAATTCGAATTCGACGCGCAGCTTTTGGCGGCGAATGGGTACGCGGTGCTGACGCCGAATCCGCGGGGATCGTCGGGATACGGATTAGATTACTGCAAGGCGATTTTCGCAGACTGGGGCCACAAGGATTTCGAGGACGACATGGCCATGGTGGATTACGCCGTGGCGCAGGGGATCGCGGACCCGGATAAATTGGGAGTGGGCGGATGGTCGTATGGCGGGATTTCGACCAATTTTATTATTTCGCAGACGACGCGATTCAAGGCCGCGATTTCCGGGGCGGGGGCGTTTTTGTATACGACGAACTGGGGGCACGATTTGTATTCGCGGGAGTGGGAGTACGAATTGGGATTGCCATGGGAGAAGCGGGAGTTATGGGACAAGCTCTCGCCATTTAGCCGGGTGACGGCGATTAAGACGCCGGTGATGATCATGGGCGGAGAAGCGGATGGGAATGTGCCGGTGATTAACGGGGAGCAGATGTATCAGAGTTTGCGAAGGCTGGGCGTGCCGACGGTGCTGGTGGTGTATCCGGGGGAGTTTCATGAGTTCACGCGGCCGAGCTTTATTAAGGATAGGTATGAGCGGGATTTGTATTGGTATGGACATTATGTGAAGGGGGAGGGGGCGGCGGTGCCGCCGGAGGAGAAGGGGGCGGAGTAGGGTCGGTCTGACGAAAGGCGCTGGTTGGTTGACGTTTTCTTCGCGAACGTTCGTGCATGTTGAGCGTGAAAAGCAGATCCCTCACCCGTAAAACGGGTTCGGGATGACAGCGCTCGTTTAGTGATGATGAGAGGGGCCGCGGCTTTTGCCGCGGCCTTTTTTTTGTTTTTAGGGTTTGGTGTTGGCGTCGATGAAAGCGGCTATGTTGGATTTTAGGTGGTTCAGGTCGTCCTGGTGCAGGTACATCATGTGGCCGGCGTTGTAATACTTCAGGTCGATGTTGTCGCGGAGGTGCGCCGGCAGGAAAAGATGATCCATGGTGTATTCGGTGGCGAAGAAGGGGGTGGCCATATCGAAGAAACCATTTTCTACCTGGACGTGGAGATGCGGGTTGGTCATCAGGGCCTGGATTAAATCGCCGGAGACGTTGGCGGAGCCAGGGAAGAAGCCGTCGCCTTGGGGGCCGCGATGTTTCCAATCCCAATTGCCGCCGATTTCGCCGTTGAGCGCGTTGTAATTTCTTTCCTGGACAACTTTTAGTTCATCGCGTTCGTAGCTGTTGAAGCCGGCGACGAAGGCTCCGAGCACGGCAGTGAAGGATGGATCGTCTTCGGCATTTTCGGTGAGCAGGTCGTAAGTGGGCATGGTGTAGCGCGAATCGTAACGGCCGGTGGTGAGGCCGCGGGAGCGGGCGAGCTCGACGTTGAATTGCTGGAGGGTCACGCGCAGGTCGGCTTTGATCAAATAGTCTTCGCTGAGTCCGGTGAAGTGCGAGAGTTTGGCGGCGATGTCCGATTTTTCCGCGGGAGTGATGTTGGTGCCTTTCATCAGCGCGGCGGTGTAGTCGGTGGCGGCGAAGTGGCGGGCTTCGACGAGGAACGCGGCGAGATCGGCCGGGGGATCTTTCAGAGCTTTTTGGAAATAGGCGGTGGAGGCGTAGCTCGGAAGATAGAGCGCGTAGGGCAGATCGTCGCCGGGGTTGAAGGAAATGGTGCCGAGGTTGAGCACGCTGGAAATCAGGACGATACCGTTGAGGTAGATGCCTTCGTGGACCTGGAGATAATTGCCGAGGGCGGCAGAGCGGAAGGTGCCGTAACTTTCGCCGATGAGAAATTTCGGAGAATTCCAGCGGTTGTTGCGGTTGAGGTAGATGTTGATGAACTGCGCGAGCGATTTAACGTCCTGATCGACTCCCCAGAAATCCTTGTTCTGAGATTTGCCGATGGCGCGGCTGAATCCGGTGCCGACGGGATCGATGAAGACGAGATCGGTCTTGTCGAGCAGGGAGTTGGCGTTGTCTTCGAGTTTGTAAGGCGCGGGGGCGGTGGGCGAAGCGTCGGCATTGACCACGCGGCGCGGGCCGAAGGCTCCCATATGCAGCCAGATGGAGGCGGAGCCGGGCCCGCCGTTATAGACGAAGGCGATGGGGCGTGGGCTGCCGTCTTTCAGATCGGAGCGAGTGTAGGCGGTGGAGAAAATTAGCGCGGTGCCTTCGCCTTTATCGTCTTTCAGCATGGTGAGCGAGGCGGTGGCTTTGTAATTGATGGCTTGGCCGTTGATGTGAGTGGTGTGGTCGGAGGCCCAGGTCTGTTCTTTGGAGTCGGCGTCGGGAGCCGGTGGTTTGGCGTCGCCGACTTTGACTTCGACGGTTTTGTCTTTCGTTTCTTGGGCGGCCGCGGGATGAGCGAAGGTGAAGGCGGCGAAGGCGAGAAGCGTTAAGGCGCAGGTGCGGGAAAAATGAGTCATCGAATCTCCGTTTGAGTTTGCGCCGGCCCCAATTGTCGGCGAGGGATTTTACGTAGGGTGGGAAGGGCAAGTCAACGACGGGAGGTGGCGTTCTGCCGAGTGCTGGGCAAGAAGGAGATCCTTCGTCGCTTCGCTCCTCTGGATGACGGCCAAAAACGGTAGGGCGATTGGACCGGACGGCTAGGAGAAGAGGAGCGATTGTGGCCGGGCGATGTTCAAATCTTTAGCACTGAGAGCACAGAGGAAGGATGGAGGGTGCGGAGAGGGCTGGGAGGCGCTTCGCGCTGGAGAACGGGGGTGGTGCGGGCGGCTTTGGAAAAGCGGTGGCAGAGCCACCGCACTCTAAAATGAGTTGGGCGTGGCTTTGTTTTGCGGCGCTTCGCGATGGGGGTTGGGTGTGGGCGGCGCGCGCTTCGCGCTGAGTTGATCGTGGAAATTATTCGCCGGGGGAGCAGGGAGGGGTGGCGAAGGTCAGGGTGATTTCTTCGGTGGGTGGTGGCGGGGGAGTGTCGTCGGTGGGTGCGGGTGTTGCGGCTGGTTTTTTTGGGTTTGTGGTGGCGCGGTGTTTACGGGTGCGCGTGGATGGCGCGGGAGCGGGCTCCGGAGTGCTGGTGGCGTCGGAGTCATTCGCGGCGGCTGGAATTTGCGCGTCGCTTCCCGTGGCTGCGCCGGGGCTGGCGGTAGCGGTATCGCTTGCGGTTGCGTCGGGATTTGCGCTGGTCGGATTTTGCGAATCGTTCGCTGCGACATCCGGGTTTGGCGCAGTTGTGGCGGCGGTGTCTGCTGCGGCGTCGGGAGTCGCAGCGGGTTCGGGGATCGCGCCAGCGATGGGGTCAACTGTGGCGGAGTCGGAGTCGATGCGGGCGGGCAGCGTGCATGTTGCGGCGCCGTGGCGTTGGGTGGCGTGTTGGGGGTCTAGATCTTCCCAGGCGGAGAAGGTGTAGCGGGCGGATTGGAGGAGAGTGAATTGGTAGAGGCCTTCGCCGATTCTTTGGGCGGCGGGGTTGCCGCCTTGTTCGGCTTTGGCGCTGACGGTGACTTCGCCGAGGGGGCGGCCGTCTTGCCACTTCAGCGCGACGCGAACTTTTCTGGTGGGGAAGCCGTCGCGGAGTTTGATGTTGGCGTTGAGAAATTGTTCGCCGTCTTTCATGCGGATAATTCTGGTTTCGGATTGTTTGCGCACGCCGGGATAAAAGGTGCGGCGGAAGGGGGAATTGGGATCTTCGCGATTGAGGCGATTGAAGACCAGGATGTAGCGGCCGGGGCCGATATGATCGAATTCAAATTTTCCGGTGTCGCCTTGAAAACCCCAGAGGCCGGGCTTGGAATGGTCGTAACGATCGGCGCGATAGAGTTCGACGGAAGCGAGCTGCAGCGGTTTGCCGTCGGGGCCGAGGACCGAGCCGCGAATTTTTCCAGTGGGCAGGGCGCTGACGTTGTATTCGTAGCAGGCGCCGTTGGGAATCTTGAACGGAGGCAAGCCGCCCTTTAGCGTCTTTTGGGTGAATTCAAAACGCGCGGGGAGATCGGCGGTGTATTGATATTCGCCAGCGTGAACGTCGTAGAAGGAGTAAACGCCGTCGGCGCCGGTGCTGGTGGCGAAGCGATCGTCTTTGGAACGCAATTTTAATTTTATGTTTGGTAGAGGATCATCGGGATCGTCGGTGGGGGCGAGGAGCGGCGGGTCGGCGCGGTGGAGCAGACCGAAGACGGAAGCGACGCGGTCGTGATTGCGCATGGCGCGAAGTTGGGGAAGCAGGGCGCGTCCATCGGAGGCGCGGCGGGTGCCATTGCAAATGGTGGCGAAGAGGCGGCCTTCGGCTTCTTGTTGGGTGTAGACGATGTACTGGTCGCCCTTTTTGAAATTGTAGCCGCAGTCGCCGTCGTCGCCGCCGGAGAAGACGTCGATGTCCGGGGAGTTGGGGCCGGCGAAGCGTTCGTTGATGTGGAAATGGTAACGGGTTATGGGAGTGGGCGCGCCCTGAGTGTCGGCAGCGTTGGATGCGTTGGCGTTGGCGTCGGTTGATGCGGATGCGTCGGGAGGCGTGGCGGCTACGGCGGAGATGTCGGTGACGGTGCCGAGGAAGACGACGTCATCGGATTGGAGGCCGGGGCAGGTGCCGGGGGGTTCTTTGGAGCAAGTGCAGGAACGGATGACGGATGGTAGAGCGAGAAGGAGAACGAGAGTGAGAAGAGAGCGGTGAATCATCTTGCTTATCGTACATGGGGAGGGCGGGGTTGGGCGATTGGAAAACTGCGGTGAAGTGAAAGAAAGTTTCTGGCGTTTCTTTTTGGTACGGATGTGGTGTGAGTTGGCGGTCTTGGTTCGGTTGAGGAGGGCTGGGCAAGAAGGAGATTCTTCGTCGCGGAAGGCGCGCTCCCCTGGATGACGGCTAAAGGCGGTTTGGGTGTTAGGACTGGAGGGCTAGGAGAAGAGGATCGTCTAAACCCGCACCCTTTGCGTAAGGCAGAGGCGCAAAGAGTGCGGCACCCGGAAAATCAACAGCAACTGCAACGGCAGCTGGCCCACCTGAAGGTGGCCGCTACGTAAAACCGGCCGCTGATTTGCCGGTTAGGAAAATTGGTGGGGGTGGGGTTGGGCGGCGTTTTGATACAATTGCGGCCCTGGGATTGGAAATGGCGAATGGATAAAGGAGCTTTGGAGATGGGACAGCGGAAGTTTTTGGCGGCGGTGGCAATTTTGGTCTTGGCGGTGGGGGCGTTTGCGCTGGTGGCTGGGGCGCAGGATGCGTCGTCGCAGGCGAATCAGACTACTTCGATTTATCACGTGACTTTGGTGGGGAAGACGATTACTTCGGTGAGCTACCAGCATCGGAGTGGATCGACGATGATCGATTTTCGCGGGACGCCGCTATTGCCTTTGGCCAAGGGCGACGCGAAGGTGGACAGCAAGAAGGGCTCGATCGTGGTGAGCGCGAATTTCAAGAATTTGCAGCCGGCGCAGGTTTTCGGGAAGGAATATCTGACGTACGTGTTGTGGGCGATTACGCCGGAAGGCAAGCCGAGCAATTTGGGAGAAATCGTCATCGACGGGACCAAGAGCAGTTTGACGGCGACGACCAATTTGCAATCGTTTGGAATGATCGTGACGGCGGAACCTTATTTCGCGGTGAACGTGCCGAGCGACGTGGTGGTTTTGGAAAACGTGCTGCGGGCGGATACGGTGGGAACTTCGGAACAGGTGACGGCGAATTACGAGCTGCTGAAGCGCGGGCAGTATACGTACGACATGTCCAAGATGCGCGAGCCGATCACGACGATCAATCCGAAGGTGCCGCTGGAATTGTATGAGGCGCGGAACGCGGTGGCGATTGCGCAGAGCGCGGGCGCGGATACGCTGGCGCCGGATGCGTACCAGAAGGCGGTGACTTCGCTGGGCAACGCGGAAAGTTTGATGAGCCGCAAGGCGAACAAAAAGGATGTGATCGCAGCGGCGCGCGACGCAGTGCAAACAGCGGCGGATGCGCGGCAAATTGCAGTGCAGCGCGCAGCGCAGCAGCAACGCGACGCGGAACGCGCGGCGGCGCAAGCGGCGACCGAGGCCGCCCAGGCCAAGCAGCGCGAGGAAGAAGCGAAGCGGCAACAAGCCGAAGTGCAGCGTTTGCAGGCGGAACGCGATGCGGCGCAGCAAGCAGCGGCTCGAGCGCAGGCCGATGCGGCGGCGTTGCAAGCGGACGCAGCGGCGCGCGCGGCGCAACAGCAGGCGTTAGCGGCGCAGCAGCAGACGGCGGCAGCGCAGGCGGCGGCGCAAGCGGCGCAGGACGCAGCGGCTAAGGCGGAAGCGGACAAGCAGGCTTTGCGCGCGGCGTTGCTCGATCAGTTCAACAGGATTCTGCCGACGACCGATACGCCGCGGGGATTGCAGGTGAACATGGCGGACGTGCTGTTTGCGTTCGGCAAGTTCGATCTGAAACCGCCGGCGCGCGAGGCCTTGGCGAAATTCTCGGGAATTGTTTTGGCGCATCCCGGATTGCATCTGGCGGTGGAAGGCTACACGGATAGCGTGGGGACGGATGCGTTCAACCAGACGCTCTCAGAACAGAGAGCGGATACGGTGCGGGCGTATTTGATTACGCAGGGACTGGATCCGAATTCGATCACGGCTACGGGATTTGGGAAGTCGAATCCCGTGGCTAGCAACGATACGCCGGCGGGAAGACAACAGAACCGGAGAGTGGAGATTATTATTTCCGGGGAAGTGATTGGAGCGAAGATCGGGGCGGCGCCACAACAGTAGTCGCGGTTTAAAGTAAGGTGATTGGGAGGGCCTGGCGATTTTGCTGGGCCCTTTTTTTTGGTGCGGCGGAGGACGGGCGCGGGGGCAGGTGGGGCTGGGCAAGAAGGAGATCCTTCGTCGCTTCGCTCCTCTGGATGACGGCCAAAGGCGGTTTGGGCGTTTGGGTTGGGGGCTAGGAGAAGCGGATCGTCTAAACCCGCACCCTTTGCTGGAAAACGCAAAGAGTGCGGCACCCGGCGGAGTGGGCTGGGCAAGAAGGAGATCCTTCGTCGCGAAAGGCGCTCCTCTGGATGACGGCCAAAGGCGGCGCCGCGATTGCGCTAACGTCTCCGTCACCATCAATTGGTGTTGGTCCTTCCTACTTTGTGAAAAGCGGCATCGCGCATATCATCGACGCTCTCTGATTTGTTCGCATCGTTTGGGCCATGGAAACTCCTCGCGGAGGCGGCAATGATTTTTCATTCCTATGCAGGATGGAGCAGGGCTCGGTGTGTGTGGTTTGTGGTGGTGGCGCTGATCGCGGTGGCCGGAGCGGCCGCGGCGCAGAACTCGTCGCCGGCGGTGTCGAGGACGCCGGCGCAGAATGCGCCGCATGTGGTGCGGCGGCCGCGGATTGGGCTGGTGCTCGAGGGTGGCGGGGCTTTGGGGTTGGCGCACATTGGAGTGATTCAGTGGTTTGAGGAGCATCACATTCCGGTGCGGTATGTGGCGGGGACCAGCATGGGGGCGCTGGTCGGCAGCGTTTACGCTACCGGGAATTCGGCGGACCAGATTGAGGCGCTGATTAAGAAAATTGAATGGGAGAAAGTGATTCGCGGGGCCACGCCTTATAAGGATTTGAGTTTTCGGAGGAAGGAGGATGCGCAGGATTATCCGAATTCGCTGGAGTTTGGGTTGAAGCATGGGATTCAGTTTCCGGAGGGATTTAATTCGGGGCAGCAGGTGGGTTTAATTCTGGATCAGATTGCGCTGCCGTATTCGGACGTGAAAAATTTTAACGACTTTCCGATTTCGTTCGGGTGCGTGAGCACGGATTTGGTTTCGGGCAAGACCCAAGTGTTTCGGACGGGGTCGCTGGCGCTGGCGTTGCGGTCGACGATGTCTTTGCCGGGAATTTTTACGCCGGTGCGGGATGGGGACCGAATTTTCGCGGACGGCGCGCTGCTGGATAATTTGCCGGTGGACGTGGCGCAGGACATGGGCGCGGATTTGACGATTGCGGTGCATCTGCAGGTGAAGCCCCTGGATCCGAAGGATCCGCTTTCGACTTTCACGGTGCTGGGGCGGTCGTTGAGCGTGGTGATCGCGGCGAACGAGCTGCGCAGCATGGAGCAGGCGGATGTGCTGATCACGGTGCCGCTGGATGATTTCAGTTCGTTCGATTACGCGCGGGCGGACGAGATGATCAAGCTGGGTTATGCGGCGGCGGAGAGCAAGAGCGCGGTGCTGTCGGCGTTCAGCGTGGACGACGCGACCTGGAACACTTATGTGGCGGCGCGGAATTCGCGCAAGCGGACGAAATTGCCGGCGCCGCAATTCGTGGTGGTGCCGGGCGCTTCGCCGGATATCGCGGCGCTTATTCAAAACCAACTAGCCGAGGTGATCGGGCAGCCGCTGGACGCGAAGACTTTGGACAAGCAGCTGGATTTTTTGACTGGGACGGGACGGTTCAGCAGCCTGGGCTACCAGATTGTGGATAAGGACGGGCAGACGGGAATTTCGATTAACGCGGTGGAGAAGACTTATGCACCGCCGGTGGTAAGGCCGCTGGTTTCGCTGGATGGGTCGGATTATGAGAATCCGCGATTCAGCATTGGGGCGCGGATTACTTTTTTTGATGTGGGCGCGTTCGGTCGCGAATTGCGCAACGACGTGATTTTGGGGTCGGAGTACGGCGTACGGTCGGAATATTACGTGCCGCTGAAAAAGGGGAGCCGGTGGTTTGTGGCGCCGCGCTTGTTTGCGGACAACGCGCCGTTTGATGCGTACCAGGAAGACAAGCTGGTGGCGGAATATCGGGACAAACAGTACGGCGGAGCGATCGATTTCGGATACGAGTTTGGCCGCGACGCAGAATTGCGGGTTGGGTATCAGCTGGAGGACCAGCGATTCACGCCGCGGATTGGAGATCCGAATCTGGTGCCGTCGATTCACGGGCGCAGCGGGATTACGCGGGTGCTGTACCGATTGGACCGCGATGACGATCCGGTGATTCCGCGCAGTGGTTACGATTTTAGTTTCGATGGCGAATGGCACGATGCGCAGCCGGGGGCCACGGAGAGATTTCCTTCGGTGGAAGCGGAATTTAATTATTACAAGCGGCTGAATAAACCGTCGTCCTTGTTTTTTTCGGCGGAGGCGGGGACGACGTTTGGATATGAGGGAGTGGGGATTCCAGCGTTTTCGCTGGGCGGGTCACAGCGGATGGCGGCGTACGGGACGAACGAATTGCTGACCAACCAATATTATTATTTCCGGGCGGGATATTTGCGGGAGTTGTTTCCCCTGCCCCCGCTGCTGGGCGACAAATTATATTTCATCACCGATTTTGAAATCGCAAAGCCGTTCCAGGTGCTGGCGACGGAGGATTTGCCGTTGTCTTCACGATTGCCGCGGGATGGGGCGGCGGGAATCGTGGCCAATACGATATTTGGTCCGGTTTTGATCGCGGGGAGCGTGGGCGACGCGGATCATCACCGGTTCTTTTTCCGAATCGGGCGGCTATTTTAGGCGCGATTATTTTTGGTTGGACGGGCGCGAAGCCGGGATTGAACTGAACGGGCTGTTTTTCTGCCAGAGGCGGAAGCCGCCGATGAAGGCGTTTTCGTTATTGCCCAGGCGCGCGCCGGGCGGGAGCGTTTTGAGTTTCTTGACGTTGCCGCCGCCGAGGACCACGTAATCGGCTTCGAGCGCGGACTTGAGCAGCTCGGTGACTTTGAAGACTTCGCGGCGCCATTTTTTCTTGCCGTATTTTTCGAGGCCGCGGATGCCGAGATAATCCTCGTAGGTTTTTCCCTTCTTGTAGAGCAAGTGCGCGAGTTCCATGGGTTCGAGGAAGCCGTCGGAGATCATGGCCGAGCCGAGGCCGGTGCCGAGGCCGAGGAACAGCATCTTGCCGCCTTTGTAGCTGCCGATGGCTTGCATGGCGGCGTCGTTGACGATTTTCACCGGATAGCCGAAGGCTTTTTGGAAATTCATGCCCATCCAGCCGCCGCCGAGATTGTGCGGCTCGCGGAGCGCGTGACCATTGATGATCGGGCCGGGATAGCCGATGGAGATGCAGTCGAATTTCCAGCCGCGGATGGCGCGTTTGACATCGGCGACCATGGTGCGGGCGGTCATGCGGGGGCCGGAGGGAAATTTTGTGGGAGTTTTTTGGCCGGTCATGAGCAATTTGACGTGGGTGCCGCCGACGTCGATGGCTAGGACTTTGGGGTCGGTTGAGGTGGAAGGCTTGGTGGATGATTTGGCGGGCATAGCGGTGAATCCTCCTGGGGACAGTGGGAAGTTATATCGGGGTGTGGCGGGAGTCAAACGGGGAAATGCGGGGTGATGGTAAGGCAAAGAGTTTTCGTCGTGAGGGGCTGGGCGCGGGAGCATGGATGAGATTATTCGTCGCGGAAGGCGCTCCTCAGAATGACGACGGTTTTTGGGTGTGGTAGAGATCGGGGTGGCGCTTCGCGCTGGAGCGTTTGGGTGTGGCGGGCGGCTTGGGAAAAGCGGTGGCAGAGCCACCGCACTCCAAAAGTTCTCGACGGATCGAATGGTGGCTGGGGCTCGTTCATCCGGCGCGCGAGCGGTTGCGTGACACGGGGCCGACCACGGAAGGCACACCCCACTTAGAGTGGGGTGCAGACAGGCTGAGAGCCTATCCTACGGGGCGGCTTGGCGTAAGAATACGGAAGAAAGTACGTTGTAACCGTAGAAGTACCGACGTACAATCGCCGCAGAAATTCGGTAGTTTCTAACCCGGCTGACAATTCCGATAGTGGGTGGTTTCAGGGCGCGAATCCGCGCGGGAACGCGGAGCGCGCGGCTATTTTCTTGCTGCAGATGTGGGGCTCATGAAGGGAATTTCGTACACGGAGGATGTGATGAACAGGGTTCGGAACAAGAGTTTATTTTTTGCGATGGTGGCGGCTTTGATTGGATTGTTTTTGTATGCGCCGAGAGTGAAGGCGCAGGATGCGTCGACCGATTCGACGGCGGATAGCAGTACGAAGGCCGCTAAGAAGAAGGCGAGGAAGGCTGCTGCGGCGGATTCGACGGCGGCTTCGTCGGATGATTCGACGACAGCGACGACCAAGAAAAAGAAGAAGGCTGCTGCGGCGGATTCGAGCGCGGCGGCGGACAGTTCGGCGGACGCTTCGACGACGGCCAAGAAGTCGAAGAAGAAGGCGGCGGATGCTTCGACGGACGCGGCAGCTACGCCGGCGGCGGCTGGAGATTCGGCAGCAACGACGACCAAGAAGTCGCGGAAGAAGGCGGCGGATGCTTCGACGGACGCAGCGGCTGCGCCGGCGGCGGCTGGAGATTCGGCAGCAACCACGACCAAGAAGTCGCGGAAGAAGGCGGCAGATGCTTCGACGGACGCGGCGGCTGCGCCGGCGGCGGCCGATTCGGCGGCAACGACCACGAAGAAGTCGCGTTCGAAGAAGGCGGCTGCGGCGGATGCCTCGGCAACGCCTGCGGCGAGTTCGGCTGCTGCTCCGGCAGCTGCGGCAAAACCGGCGCCCGCGCCGGCGGCGAAGACAACGGCTGCTGCGCCTGCTCCGGCAGCGGCGGCGAGCGCGCCGGCCGACAAGCCCGCGCCAGCGGCGGCGAAGACGTCATCGGCTTCCGGGGCGATGGCGGCGAAGACGACGGCGGGAACCACGACTCCTCCGCCAGCGGGAAGCGGGATGGTCTGGGTGAATACCGAGTCGGGCGTTTACCACAAAGAAGGGACCCGGTATTACGGGAAGACCAAGACGGGGAAATATATGTCGGAAGCTGACGCGCAGAAGGCGGGGTTTCACGGGGCTAAGAACGATCAGTAGATAGCGTTGTTGGTTGCGAGGTTTGCGCCGGGCCGGGGAGTTTTGTTCTCCGGTCCGGCGTTTTTTTTGTGCGCGCGCGTGGAGGAAAGGCGGAGAGGCTTGCGGGTGGTGGGCCGGGCAAGAAGGAGATCCTTCGTCGCTTCGCTCCTCTGGATGACGGCCAAGGGCGGTTTGGGTGTTTTGGCTGAGGGCTAGGAGAAGCGGATCGAGAGGGAGTGGAGGCTCGGTGAGGCACCACCACGCGAGGACGCAGCAACCCACCTCAGCGAGACGGGGTGGGATCTAACCCCCCCCTTCGCAGAGGCGGCGAAGGATGGGCCACCCGGAACTTCAACAGCAACGGCGTTTGAAGTAGGTCCTTCCCGGCTTCGCGATAATTCTGCTTCGGCGTGGCGAAGCACTGCGTTCGGGATGACAACAAAAAGAGTCAAGGGCAAAGACAGAGTGGGCAGAGGCGCCCGCTCTACATTTGTGGGGCTTTGCCGGGTGATTGGTACATCGAATGCGAGGGGAGTGGGGATGGCTGGTATGATTTGGGCATGATTCGAGTGGAGTGTCGGGGAATTTTGTTTGATTTGGATGGAGTGCTGATTGATTCGAACCCGGCGGTGGACCGGGTGTGGCAGGCTTGGGCGGCGCAACATGGGTTTGAGGCGGCGGAGGTGATCCGGCGGGCGCATGGGCGGCCGAGCCGGACGACGGTGCGGGAATATTTGCCGGATGCGGCGGAAGCTTTGGTGGAGGCGGAGCATCAAAAGTTGGTAAGGGCTGAGGTGGCGGATGTTGGGGGGATTGTGCCGTTGCCTGGGGTGGTGAGTTTGCTGAATTCTTTGCCGCGGGAGCGATGGGCGATTGTGACTTCAGGGACGTATGAGTTGGCGACGACGAGGATTCGGGCGGCGGGGATTCCCTGGCCGAAGAATTTGGTGACGGCCAGCGATATCAAGAAGGGGAAGCCCGATCCGGAACCTTATTTGAAGGGCGCGAGCTTGCTGGGACTTTCAGCTACGGAGTGCGTGGTGATGGAAGACGCCGATCCGGGGATTCTGGCGGGAAAGGCGGCGGGAGCTCGAGTGATTGGAGTGCGGACGCCGACGGTGCCGGACGGGGAATTGATTGCGGCGGGGGCGGATTGGATGGTGGACAACCTGGCGGACGTGACGGCGGAATTTGATACGGCGGCGAAGACCATGGTGCTGTCGGTTCGGACGCGATGAAGCGCCGCGGGCCGCGAGACGCGCAGGGCAAGCTGCCTCCGGGGCCGCGCGGAAATATTTTGCTGGGAAGCGCGGTGGATCTGGGCCGCAGCTCGATGAAATTTTTGACGAAGTGCGCGCGAGAGTACGGCGACATTGTTTACCTGCGATTCTTCAATATTCCGATCTGTTTGCTGACCCATCCGAACGACATTGAATATGTGCTGGTAAAGAATCAGGCGAATTTCGTGAAGTCGCGGGATTACCGGGCGTTGAAATCTGTGTTGGGAAACGGATTGCTGACGAATGAAGGCGCTTCGTGGCAGAAGCAGCGGAAATTGGTGCAGCCGGCGTTTCGTCATGAGAATACGGAGCGATATGGGGACGTGATGGTGCAGGCCACTTCCAAAATGTTGGATACGTGGAAGGATGGCGAGACGCGGGATTTGCATCAGCAGATGATGGCGGTGACGCTGGATATTGTGGCGCAGTGTTTGTTTGGGTCGGACGTTTCGGGACATTCGGGAGGCGTGGAACAGGCGCTGGCGGTTTTGATGAACCAGTTTGAGGGCATGGCGGGGCTGGCGTTTTTGTTGCCGGAAAAATTGCCGCTGCCGAGCACGTTGAAATTCAAACGCTCGGTGGCGCAGTTGGACAAGATTATTTATTCAATCATTCATGCGCGGCGGAAGGCGCGGAAGACTTCGCACGATCTGCTCGAGATGCTTTTGCTGTCGCAGGACAGCGAAGGCGAAGGGATGAGCGACGAGCAATTGCGGGACGAGGTGATGACTTTATTTTTGGCGGGGCATGAGACTACGGCGAATGCTTTGTCGTGGACCTGGTATTTGCTGGCGCAGAATCCGGAGATTGAGGCGCGGCTGCATGCGGAGATCGTTGAGGTGCTGGCGGGGCGCTTGCCTACGGCGCGGGATGTTTCGCGATTGCCTTACACCGAAATGGTGGTGAAGGAAGCGATGCGTTTGTATCCTCCGGCGTGGGCGGTGGGGCGGCAGGCGGTGAAGAAATTTGAGATGGGCGGGTATACGTTTCCAGCGGGGACGAACATTGCGATTTTGCAGTGGAGCACGCAGCGGGATGCGCGATTTTTTCCGGAGCCGGAGAAATTTGATCCGGAGCGGTGGAGCGCGGAGGCGATGGCGCGGAATCCGTTGCCGCGGTTTGCTTATTTTCCTTTTGGCGGAGGGCCGCGGGTTTGCGTGGGGGCGGGGTTTGCGATGATGGAGGCGATTTTGCTTTTGGCTACGATGGCGCAGAGATTTCGGATGAGTTTGGCGGCGGGGAGGAAGGTGAAGATGCTGCCGTCGGTGACGTTGAGGCCGAAGAACGGGATTCGGATGGTTTTGCATGAGAGGCGGGAGAGGGTGGCGGCGGATTAGGGGGGTGGCTTCGCGTTGGGGGCTGAGCAAGAAGGAGATCCTTCGTCGCTTCGCTCCTCTGGATGACGGCCGAAGGCGGTTTGTGTGTTTGGACTGAGCGGCTAGGAGAAGCGGATCGAGTTTGGTTGAATCAAAGCGAAAAGCAAAAGCGGCGCTGCGCTGAGTGGGCAGCGCCGCTTTCTTTTTTGCTAGAGGGAGCGGAGGAAGTTTAGGAGGTCTTGTTGTTGTTGGGGGCTTAGGCGGTTGAAGAGGCTGATGGTGCGATTGGCCTCGGAGCCTTGGCTGGCGTGTTGTTGGATGGCGTTCACTAAGCCGCCATTCTGGGGAGTGGAGCGGCCGTCGTGGAGGAAGAAGATGCGTTGGCCGACTCCCCAGAGTGGGGCGGAGCGGAATTCGTCGCCGGCTGCTGAGCCTTGAGAGACGTTATCGGCTAAGCCTTGGCCCATGTGGTGGACGAGCAAATCGGAATAGAGAGCTGCTGGTTGATTGCTGAGCGCTGGAGTGAAAGCGGACGCGGCGGTCTGCAGCGACGGGGTGTGGCACATGGTGCACCCGACGGCGTTGAACATGGCTTGGCCATTGGTTAGCGATTGCGCGGAAGGATTGGTCGAGATGCCGATGGAGGAAGGCGCGGGCGGCGCGAGGAAGCGCGAGAACATGGCGAAGGCGACTACGTCGCTGGTGATTTGCGAGCCGGAGCTATCGAAATTGGTTTGGTCTTCGGGAGTGGGATTGTAGAGGCAGGACGCGGGAGGATTGGCGCGCTTGGTCTGGAAAAGTTCGTTGGTGACCCCGATCTCGACGTTGTAGGCCTCGCCGGCGAAGATCTCGAGAGATTTGTTTTGAGCTTTCCAGCCGAAGCGGGTGATGGAGCCGTCGTTGCCGCTGTAATTCGGATGGCCGGAAATGCCGAGGGCGGCTTTCGCTGCGGAGTTGGCGGCCATGTTGGCGAGAATGGTGGCGTCGGCGATATTTTCGATGAGTCCGGCGCCGAAGGTGGGAGTGGGGATGCGGAAGATCAAATTATTCTGGCGTGCCATCGAATCATAATTTGGTTGGGACATGACGCAGCCGGAGGCGTCGGAGCGGCCGGCGATGGTGAAGATGTCGTGGACGCCGCCGTCGGGGACCTGCGTATTCACCGAGCCGTTGGAATTTACGGCGTAGGGGAAACGGGCTTCGCGGACCGGGCCATCGGCAGTGACGAAGGATGGAATCTGATTGGTTGCGCCGGAATCGTAACCGACGGTGACTTGCGGATTCTGTCCGAGGAAAGGATAGAAGGTGGCGCTGGGACTGGTGCCGCCGACCGAGGGTTGGGCGTGACAGCTGGCGCAGCTGTTGGAATTGTATCCGGGGCCGAGACCTTTGCCGGGTTCGCCGGCAGCGGTGCCGCTGACGGAATCGACTTGCTGGAAGCGGGCTAGGCCGTCTTGGAAAAAGATCAGCTGAGAAGGGGTGAGGCTGGCTAGCGGTTGGCCGGCATTGACTGCGCCGGCACGAGGGCCGGGATCTTTGGCGTTGGAAGATTTGGAGGGGTTGGAGCTGTTGTCGTCGCGACGTTGGGCGGTGGCTGCCGGAGCCAGGAGTAAAAGAGCTAGCGCGGCGGCTGCGCTTGGCAGTAAGGCGAAATGGCGGGCACGATGCATTTTGTTTCCTCCTTCGGACACACGTGTAGCGTTTTAAATTTGGCGGGGCTTGAGCAGACTTCCTGCTTGAATTCGGTGAGTTATACGGCGGGGGAAATAACTCGTCGAGACTGCGCGCGTTTTTTCTGCGGTTGATCGGGACTTCTGGTACGTCTGATGGGCGCGAGATTAATGCAAGGTTAAAAAGGGTGCAAGCTGGCGAGGGTACAGTTTTGGTACAGCGAACAAAGGTTGGTCGAGGGTTTGGCGGGCGATGCGCGGTGGACGGACGGGATGGCTTCGCGTGGAGGCTGGGCAAGAAGGAGATCCTTGGTCGCTTCGCTCCTCTGGATGACGGCCAAGGGCGGTTTGGGCGGTTGGGCAGAAGGCTAGGAGAAGCGGATCGAGTTGCGGCGGCGGGAAGTCAAAACCCGCACCCTTTGCGTGAGGCCGAGGCGCAAAGAGTGCGGCACCCGGCAGGGCCAGGACAAAGAAGGTTTGCGCTTACGTTTGTGGGAGTGGGGCGTCCAAGCGGCCAACGGTGATTCCAACATTCAGGAGACTTTATGCGAGTCATGAAGAGATTGGCGGCGCTGGGGTGCTGGAGTTTTATTTTTGTGGCAGCAGCTCAGGCGCAGACGTCAGCCGCGGCTCAAACCGGGCGGCAGGAAGCGGGGGTAGTGGTGGGAATAGCGCCGGAAATATTTGCGCCGGGGGTGATTTCTGGGCCGGCGAATGATGGGTCGCCGACTTTTTCGCCGGACGGGAAGACTTTGTATTTCACGCGCAGCACGGCGGCGTGGGGCGTGATTCTGGAATCGCGGGAGAGCGGCGGGAAATGGTCGGAGCCGCAGGTGGCTTCCTTTTCGGGAGAGTGGCGGGATTCTTCACCGGGATTTTCGCCGGACGGATCGTTTCTGGTTTTTGTTTCGCTGCGGCCGGAAAAGATGCCGGCGCCGGGCGAGAAAATTACTTCGGTGCGAGCGAATTTGTATCGGGTGAAGCGGGCCGGCGGGGGCTGGGGAGAGGCGGAGCGGTTGCCGGATGCGGTGAACATTGGGAACGCGATTTGGAAGCCGAGCGTGGCGGCGGACGGGACGATTTATTTTGTGTCGATTGATGCGCAGGGTGGGAAGCGTTTGTATCGTTCGTGGCTGAAGGATGGAGTGTACCAGCAGGCGGAGCCGCTTTCGTTTAGTGATGGAACCACGGCGGATGTGGATCCGGAGATTGCGCCGGACGGATCGTTTTTGGTTTTCTGCAGTTCGGGTAGGGCGAAGGATGATCCGCGGGATCATCTTTATATCGTGCGGCGGAGCGGAGACGGCTGGGGGCCGGTGACGGCAGTGCGTTATGCGGGGGATATGGTGACTACGGACGATGAGCCGCATTTGGGCGGGCCGGACCGGCGGACAGTTTATTTCAGCAGCGATCGGGCGGTGCCGGTGAAATTTCCGCGGACGCATGCGCAGGCATTGGAAGATTTGAAGCGATTGGAGCTTTGGGATAATAGCAATTCGAATGTCTGGTTCATGAGCTTGGGGCCTTGGTTGGAAGAGAAGCGATAAAGATTTAACACCGAGGGCACAGAGAAGGGCAAAAGTGAGGGCACGGAGATTGCGTGGCGTTTCCGAATGCATGGCGCGGGGACGGGCGTGGCTTCGCGGTGAAGGCGGGGCAAGAAGGAGATCCTTCGTCGCTCCGCTCCTCTGGATGACGGCCAAAGGCGGTTGCGTGCTTGGACTGAGCGGCTAGGAGGAGCGGATCGAGGTTCGTAGCCGGGCGGAAGGCGGGCGTAAAACCCTGGTCCCGTGTCCCTGTAAGCCCCCAAAAGGGATTATTGGAGTTATAATAGAAACTTATCTCAGGGAGTGCTTGGGCTTATGGCGACGGTGACTACGCATACGAAGGCGGGGAAGAGTGCGGTGGCGAAGCCGCGGGGGAATGAGGTGCCGCTGAGCAAGAATGAGCATTTGCTGCGGTGGGTGGCGAAGATTGCGGAGTTGACGCAGCCGGAGCGGATTCACTGGGTGGATGGGTCGCAGGCGGAGTATGACGCGCTGTGCGCGGAGATGGTCGAGGGCGGGACGTTCATTAAGTTGAATCAGGAATTGTGGCCGGGCTGTTTTTATGCGCGGTCGGATGCTTCGGATGTGGCGCGGGTGGAGGATCGAACATTTATTTGTTCGCTGTCAAAGGACAGCGCGGGGCCGACGAATAATTGGATGAATCCGCTGGAGATGCGGCGGAAGTTGCGCGGACTGTTTCACGGCTCCATGCGCGGGCGGACGATGTACGTGTTGCCGTTCAGCATGGGTCCGGTGGGCGGGCCGCTGTCGCGCGTCGGCGTGCAGCTGACCGATTCGCCGTACGTCGTGGTGAATATGCGGATCATGGCGCGGATTGGGCTGCCGGTATTTCAGGAAATCGACAAGGGGCCGGATGTGCGGGTGGTGCCGTGCGTTCATTCGGTGGGAGCACCGCTGGCTGCCGGGCAGAAGGATGTGCCGTGGCCGTGCAACAAAGAAAAGTACATCGTGCATTTCCCGGAGACGCGGGAGATTTGGTCTTACGGTTCGGGATACGGCGGTAACGCGCTGCTGGGGAAGAAATGTTTTGCGCTGCGGATTGCTTCGAACATCGCGCGGGATGAAGGCTGGATGGCCGAGCACATGCTGATCATCGGCGTGGAAGATCCCAAGGGCGAGAAGACGTATGTGGCGGCGGCGTTTCCGAGCGCGTGCGGGAAAACGAATTTCGCGATGTTGGTGCCGCCGGCGGGATTTGAAGGTTGGAAAGTTTGGACGGTGGGCGACGACATCGCGTGGATCACGCCAGATGAGAACGGCGCGTTGCGGGCGATGAATCCGGAGGCGGGATTTTTCGGAGTGGCGCCGGGAACTTCGAAGAAGACCAATCCGAATGCGATGGCCACTTTGTCGCGAAACACGATTTTCACGAACGTGGCGCTGACGCCGGAAGGCGGCGTGTGGTGGGAGGGGATGACGGACGAGCCTCCGGCGCAGTGTACGGACTGGCAGGGAAAACCGTGGACTCCGGCGATTGCGAAGGAAACGGGGGCGAAAGCGGCGCATCCGAACGCACGATTTACGGCTCCGGCATCGCAGTGCCCGACGATCGATCCGGCGTGGGAAGATCCGAAGGGCGTGCCGCTAAGCGCGATTATTTTTGGTGGACGAAGGGCGTCGACGATTCCGCTGGTGTACCAGGCGTTCAATTGGAGTGCGGGAGTGTATGCGGGCGCGACGATGGGTTCGGAAATGACGGCGGCCGCGGCCGGAACGATTGGAAAAGTGCGACGCGATCCGATGGCCATGCTCCCTTTTTGCGGCTACAACATGGGCGATTATTTCCGGCACTGGATCAAGATGCAGCGGACGCTGAAGACTACGCCGCGCATTTTTCATGTGAACTGGTTCCGCAAGGACGCCGAGGGAAATTTCATGTGGCCGGGCTTCCGCGAAAATATGCGGGTGCTGAAGTGGATCGTGGACCGAGCGCATGGCAGGGCGTTGAGTCATGAGACGGCGATTGGGTGGATGCCGCGTTACGAAGACATTGAGTGGAAGGGGATTTCGTTTTCGAAGGAAAAGTTCGACGAGCTGCAGGCGGTTGATCCGCAGGCGTGGCGTCGAGAAGTGATCGACCACGAGGAATTATTTATCGATTTGCACAGCCATCTGCCTTCGGAATTGATTTACGAGCGGGAACTGCTGATCTGCAGGATCTAGCAGCGGCGCTGCTAAAACGCCGTTGACTAGCTGGCGCGGGGCGTAGCTTGGGTGCGCGGCGACGGTGCAGACGGCGGTGAGCGGGACCAGCACGGCGAGCGTACCTACCAGTATTGGAGCGGTCTTTACCCAAAAAACCGCGAAATTCCACCTCAACAATTGACAAGAAAACCCCCATTTGACATAGTGTCAAAGCGGTTAGACGTAATCGCTGTTTTGCGGCATTTCACCCACACCTTTTAATGAAATTGCAGGGGGCGACGTGAGCGAAGGCACTGTTCTCCACCACTCCTCGGCCGTGCCGCCGGGTCAAGGCGGGGAACTGGTCAATTTGCCTCGCGAGAAAGCCGGCTGGGAATGGATGAGTTTTTTTGTCCACCGGCTGGTCCCCGGCCAGAAATTCCAAGCCACAACGCAAAATGAAGAGGCCGCCTTCGTAATTCTCGGTGGCAAGTGCTCGGTGGACTGGGGACAAGGGCCCCAGTTGATCGGGCGGCGCAAGGATGTCTTCGACGGTTTGCCCTTTACCGTTTACCTGCCTGCCGGATACAGCGTCAAGTTTATGGCCGAGACGATCTGCGAGATCGCGGAGTGCCGGGTGCCATCCCAAGCGCGGCATCAGCCCAAACTTATAACGCCCGCCGATGTGGTCAGCGGTCTGCGCGGCGGAGGAAACGCTTCGCGCCAGATCGTAGACATCATGAGCCCGGATTTTCCTGCAGATAAGCTAATGGTTATTGAGGTTTACACGCCGGGCGGCAACTGGTCGAGTTATCCACCGCACAAGCATGACGTGCACAATCCGCCGGGGGAAGTGGACCTGGACGAAATTTATTATTACCGGATCCGCCAGCCAGAAGGTTTCGCCCTGCAACATTTATATTCGGGCAAGCACGGAGCGGATCGGACGCTGCGGCCGAAGGATGGCGATACGGTTTTGGTACACAGCGGGTATCATCCGGTGGTGGCTGGGCCGGGATACGACGTGTACTACCTGAATTTTCTGGCGGGATCTTCACGCGCGCTGGCGGTGACGGAAGATCAGAACCATGTTTGGATCCGGTCGACGTGGAAGGAAACCGATCCTCGTCTGCCGCTGGTGAAAGAATAGCGGACATCGCAGGAGCCGATGAAACCATGGGAGTGATCGGGCCACACTGGTTTGCCGGCGAAGACCTAGAGAATGCGCGGCCGATTCCGGCGCGATGCGCCGGCAAACTCCGGGACCAGCTTCCCTCTAATCGCTTAGAAGTTAACGAAGCGGCGGCGGTAAAAACACTGTTTGGCGTCCGCGGCGAAGGTTCCGGCTCATGACTCTGCGGTTAACCGCGGCACAGGCGACGATCCGATATCTGAAAGGCCAATACTCCGAGCGCGACGGCAAGAAGAGCCTATTTTTCGGCGGGATCTTGGGGATTTTTGGGCACGGCAATGTGGCCGGGCTGGGGCAAGCTCTGGAGCAAGATCCGGGCCTGCGGTATTTTTTGTTTCGCAACGAGCAGGCCATGGTGCACGCGGCGACCGGGTTCGCCAAGGCCAGCTTTCGGATGCGCGCGCTGGTTTGCACGACGTCGATAGGCCCGGGCGCGACCAACATGATAACCGGCGCGGCTACGGCGACGGTAAACCGGCTGCCGGTTTTGCTTTTGCCGGGTGACATTTTCGCGCGACGGAATGTTGCGCCGGTGCTGCAACAGCTCGAATCGACTTCCACCCAAGATATTTCGGTAAATGACTGCTTCAAGCCGGTCTCAAGGTATTGGGACCGGATCGAACGTCCGGAGCAATTGCTGACTTCGCTGCCGGAGGCTATGCGGGTGCTCACTTCGCCTGCCGAAACCGGCGCGGTGACCATCAGTTTTCCGCAGGACGTGCAGGCCGAAGCCTGGGATTATCCGGAAGAATTTTTCCGGGAACGAACCTGGGTCATTGCGCGCCCGCGCTGTGATGAGCGGCTGATTTCCGAGGCCGGCACCTGGATCAAAGCTGCCAAGAAGCCGCTGATCGTCGCGGGCGGAGGCGTTTTGTACTCGCAGGCGTCGGAAGCGCTTTCCAAATTTGCGCGCGCCACCGGAATTCCGGTGTGCGAGACGCAGGCGGGCAAAGGCTCGCTGCCGTTCGATCATCCGCAGGAGCTGGGAGCGGTCGGTGCGACTGGCACACCGGGCGCGAACATCACGGCGCGCGAAGCTGACCTGATCATCGGGATCGGCACGCGCTACAGCGACTTCACTACTGCCTCGAAAACCGCGTTTCAAAATCCGCCGGTGCGATTCATCAATATAAATGTTGCGGAATTTGATGCGTACAAACATTCGGCGTTGCCGCTTACCGGCGACGCACGCGCGACGATCGAAGAATTGCAGAATAAAGTCGGCGGATACCGGGTGGACGACGGCTATCGCGCGCAGATCGAAAATATGCGGGCCAAGTGGGAAGCGGAAGTCGATCGGATTTATGCGCTGGCGAAGGAACCGCCGATCACGCAGGGCGAAGTGATTGGAATCGTGAACAATTTTAGCGGCCCGTCGGACATTGTGGTTTGCGCGGCGGGGAGCTTGCCGGGAGATTTGCATAAGCTTTGGCGCACGCGGCAGCCCGGCGGATATCACATGGAGTACGGAAATTCGTGCATGGGCTATGAAATCGCGGGGGCGCTGGGCGCGAAGATGGCGGACGCTTCGCGAGAAGTTATTGTGCTGGTCGGCGATGGTTCCTATCTGATGATGGCACAGGAAATCGTGACTTCGCTGCAGGAAGGCTACAAGCTGAGCATCGTGCTGCTGGACAATCACGGATTTTCGAGTATTGGCGGATTGAGCCGGGCGTGCGGCAACGAAGGGATGGGCACGAATTACCGGTATCGCCGCGGCGAAAAATACGACGGGGAAAATATTCCGGTGGATTTTGCGGCGAATGCGGCGAGTCTGGGTGCGTGGACGATGCAGGCGCGAACAGCATCTGAATTAAAACAAGCGTTGGCGAAGGCCAAGCAGCAAGATCGAACTACGGTGGTGGTGATTGAAACGTCCTACGATCAGCGGGTGCCGGGATATGAATCGTGGTGGGATGTGCCGATCGCAGAAGTATCGGAACGGGAGAGGGTGAAGGAAGCGCGGCGGCAGTATGAGGAAGCGCGGAAGAAGGAACGGTTTTTCTTCTAGAAAAGTGCGCGCGAGTCTCGTGGTGACGAGTCGGTAGTCGTAAGTCAAATTCCAAAGAGGTGAGGGTGGCCGAACCGGTCAGCAAGGTTTCACAAACGGCACCTGCGCAGCCTCATCTCAAACGAGTCCTCGGGCTTTGGGATTTGATTTATTACGGAGTAATCCTCACCTCTCCGATTGCGGCTGTTCCGCTGTTTGGCGAAGGGCAAGTTCTATCGCACGGGCACACGGTCGCGACGCTGATGCTGGCGATGGTGGCGATGTCGGTGACGGCGGTCAGCTTCGGACGAATGGCCAGCGTTTATCCTTCTTCAGGGTCGGTGTACACCTACATTAGCCGCGAATTAAATCCGCACGTGGGTTTCGTGATCGGGTGGGCGATGTTCCTGGAGTATCTTTTCCAGCCGGTTCAAAACGCGCTGTACGCCGTGCTGGCGGTGCAGCGTATGGTCCCGCGAATTCCGTTCGCGATTTTGGCCGCGCTAGCGGTGGGGCTGATCACAGTGATGACGGTCCAGGGTATTCGATTTACGGCGCGGACGAATGAAGTTCTGCTGGGATTCATGGTGTTGGTTACCACGATCTTCATTGTCGAGGCATTTCGATTCATCGTGCTGCATCACCATCTGGGCGGGCTGGTCTCGATGCAGCCGATTTACAATCCGGCGACGTTCAATCTGCGGGCGCTGGCGGCGGGGACGTCTTTGGCGGCGCTGGTTTTTATCGGGTTCGATGGTGTTTCGATTCTGGCGGAGGAAGTGGAGAATCCGAAGAGAAACGTGCTGCTGGCATCAGTCCTGGTGGTGATTTTCACCGGCCTGTTCAGCGGCTTGCAAGTTTATTTGGCGCAGCGGGTGTGGCCGGACTACACGACGCTGCAAAATCCAGAGACGGCGTTCATGGACGTGGCGCGGGTGGCGAGCGGGCCGATGCTGTTCGCGGCGTATGGAGTGATGCTTTTGGTGTCGAGCATTGCCTGCGGGCTGGCCGGGCACGTGGGGGCTTCGCGATTGCTGTACAGCATGGGGCGCGATGATGTGTTACCCAAAAAAATCTTCGGGTATCTGAGCCCGAAGAAAAGCAATCCGGTCTACAACATTTGGATTATCGGAGTGCTGGCTTACATTGCAGTGATTACCATTCCGTGGGAACACGCGGCGGAGATCGTCACGTTTGGCGCGCTGCTCGCTTTTATGGCGGTGAATCTGGCGGCACTGAAACATTTTTGGTTTTCGAGCGATGCGACGCGGAAGCGGAATTTCTTGGTGGACGCGTTCGTGCCGTCCTTTGGAATTGTTTTTTGTTTTGTATTGCTGATCAGTTTGCAGAGCTGGACGAAGTGGGCGGGGATTGCGTGGCTGGTGGTTGGGGTGGTATACGGTGCTTACAAGACGCGTGGGTTTACGATGCGTCCGAAATTGATCGATTTCAGCGAGTCGTAGGCGTCGGTTTTCAAAGACGGACGAGGTTCAGCCGCGATTTTGTTCGCGCGATACGCTTAAAGCAAAACCGCAGGACTCGCGAATGCGTAACTCCGGCTGCAGCTTTTTGACTACCGGCTTGCTGGTGTCTCCACCGATGCGGCGAATCAGCAATTCGGCGGCTTCAATTCCGAGTTGATGCTTGGGCAATTCGACGGTAGTCAGTCGCGGGCGAAATACGCCGAGCCACGGGTAATCGTCGAAACTGACCAAGCCGAAATCTTCGGGGCAGCGCAGACCCATTTCTTCCGCCGCTTTCAGCAGACCGATGGTCATCAAGTGATTTGCCACGTAGACGCCGTCGGGGCGATGGGACAAAAGCGCGTGGCCGGCGCGAAAGCCGGAGTCGATGCGGTAGTCGCCTTCGATCACCAGTTCAGGTTCGTAGGGCAGGCCTTCTGCCTTCAAGGCATCTCGAAAACCTTCCCAGCGCGCGAGTGCGTTGCTGACCTTCAAAGGGCCGCCGATCAAGCCGATGCGTTTGCGTCCGGAGCGGGCGAGATGGGAGACCGCGCTGAAGGCGCCCTGATAATCGTCGGTGATCACCGCGTCGTTGGTCAATTTTGGATAAGTGCGCATGACCAAGACGAAGGGAATATCGACCTGCTTGATCATCTGGCGCAGTGAGGGAGTGAAATCTTCGGCGGCTTTGGTCAGCAGAATTCCATCGACGCGTTTGGAGAGCAGCAGCTCGATGGAAGTTTCTTCTTTGGCCAGAGTGTCGTCGCTATTGCAGAGGAGGAGGTTGTAACCGTGCTTCTGGGCGGCGTCTTCGGCGCCCCGGACGACCATGGGGAAAAAAGGATTGGCGATGTCCGGGACGATCATGCCGATGGTGTGCGTTTTCTGTTTGGCCAGGCTGCGGGCGACAAGGTTGGGGCGGTAATTCAGTTTGCGGATGGCGGCTTCGACGCGCTTGCGCAGTTTTTCGCCAACGTGTTCCTTGTTGTTGACGACGGCGGAAACGGTAAAGACGGAGACGCGCGACTCGCGCGCGACGTCATAGATGCTGGCCGATTTGTTGGCGGCGGCTTTCGGGCGGCTTTTTTTGGTGGAAGGCATGGTTTAGATTTCGCCCGGGAGTTGATGACATAACGGGCTGGTGCCGGAAGCAAGTCGCTAGCTTTCGCGATCGGCTCGGCCCAACTTTTGGTTGCGAATCGCCTTGTGGTCCAAGCCGCGAAGCTCTTCGACATTATTTAAGACTTTTTCGATGGCGTCGGCAATGGCATCGACGTCGCCAGTCGAGCCGAGGAAAAGCTGGTGCGGAAACCAAACGGCTTCGTGATAGGCCGCGCGGTCCGCTTCGGGACAAGAATACATGTTCCGAAGATCGAGCGGTTTTTCGCGACCCCAGCTCAAGGCCGGAAAATCGACCGCTTTCACCGGGAACAGCGAACTCTTGTACACCGGCTCGTAGAATAAACCGTCGCACGGGATGCCTTCCAATTGCAATGCGGCGACGAAGGCCGAGCGCGGAATGTCTTTTACCTCTTTCGCGAAATATTTGAAGACGTAGCCATAGGGTGCGAGACGCGTGATGCGGGGCTCCGGTTTCAGCAAGCCAATTCCTTTGATGTTTTTCAGCCGCGATTCGAAATGCTTCATGGTTTTTTCGCGGACCGCGGCGTGCTGCGGCAGGCGATCGATCTGCGGACCAAGAACGGCGGCCTGAAATTCGCCGAGGCGGTAATTGAATCCAACGATGCGGTGATGGAATTGATCGGTGAGGCTGGCGCGTCCGGCATTGATGTAGCTCTGGACGATTTCCATGTATTCGAGGTTATTGGTGATGACCGCGCCACCTTCGCCGGAAGTAATCAATTTGCTGGACTGAAAACTGAAGGTACCCAGGTCGCCCATGGAACCGGCGCCCTGACCTTTCCACATGCCGCCGTGGGCGTGGGCGCAGTCTTCGATGACTTTGAGATTGTGTTTTTTGGCGATGCGCAGAATTTCGTCCATGTCGGCGAAACGCATTCCGAGATGAACGGGAAGGATGGCTTTGGTTTTTGGGGTGATGGCCTGCTCGATCAGTTTCGCGTCGAGGCAGTAAGTGTCGGGGTCGACGTCGACGAAAACGGGGATGGCATTCACCAGCAGGACCGGGCCGACGGTTCCTTCCCAGGTGTAGGCCGGGACGATCACTTCGTCGCCGGGAAGAATGCCGATGGCTTTCAGCGCCGCTTGAATCGCGACGGTGCCGGTGTTGACGCACTGGCAGTATTTTGCGGTGTGCAGTTCGGCGAATTTTTTGGCGACGAGCGCGGCATGTTTGCCGGGAAATGGCTGGCCGCCCCATTTGGTGCTGGTCAGGACGTCTTGAAGTGCGACTGCTTCGTCAGCTGTACTCATTGGCCATTGAGTGAATGGCGTAGTGCGAAGCGGTTGTCCGCCGGTGATCGCGAGTTTTCCCACTGCTGTCCTCCATTCGAGTTACGAGGTGTTTTGGTCGCTTTCGTCGATTCGGTCAGGATCTTGCGTCGGGATCGGGAATCAGTACATCACGGACCAGCGCGTCGAGATCGCTACACGCCGAGACGAATTGGCGCAGAGTGCGGCGGGTGGGACCGAACGAATCAAATTGTTCGATCGACAAACCGTTCTCGGAGCTGGCGCGACGGAAATCTTCGAATTTCCTGGTCAATTCGGCTTCAATCTCGGGGCGCACCGGTTGGTCGATGCGCGACCGGACTTCCACGTCACTGGAATTGAATCGGACTTGCCAGGAATGGGGAGGCGATATGACCAAGTCTCCGCCGATCAATTCGCTCCAGTGCATGTGATTGCGAAAGGCGGCGGAAAGCAAGCGGGTGCGGTAGCCGCGTTGTTGGTAGAGGCGATAGGCTTTTTTTACTACCGATACGCCGGCCCATTCGAGATAGCCGGGGTCGATGGTGATGTTGTCCTTCTCGACCAAAACTTTCAGCCAATCGTCGAGGCGGCCGACCATGATGGTGCACACCGGCCCCATGGTGTCGATGGGCTTGCCTTCTTTTTCGCGACGCTTCAGGCCGCGCTCGACGGCTTCGCCGACGGCTAGCGCCTGCGGCACGGTGAAGCTGACGGTGGCGTTAATGCTGACGCCGGCGTAAGTGGCTTCTTCGATGGCGGCGACTCCGGCGGAGGTGGCCGGAATTTTTACGATTATGTTGGGCGCAAGTTTGTTGAATTCGAGAGTTTGCTCGAGGATGGCGCGGGTGTTGCGGAAGAGACGAGGATCGGTCTGAATTGAAAGGCGGCCGTTCTTGCCATTCTGCTGGTGGAAAATCGGTTCGAGGATGCGCGCGGCTTCGATGGAGATTTCGCGAACCAACTGCCAGCCGATTTGGTCTTCGGTGGCGGTGGGCATTTCGTTGACCAGCGTGCGGATACGCTCGCGACGTTCCTTTAGTTCTTTTTTCAGGACGCCCAGCACGATCACCGGATTGCAGGTCGCTCCGGTGGCTCCGTGCTCGATCGAATATTTCAGCTCTTCGACCGACGTGGAATCGTTCCAGAGACAGGTCGGAGTCGTCTGGGTCATCTGGTGCAGCGGGCTTTTGTAAGTCTTGGCGGTCACGTTGGTCATTTGACGAACCTAGTCCAAGGTCACGGCTACGGGTTTTGATTCGAGATGCGATTTTTCGGCGGCTACGGCGATGGCCAGAGCTTTCAGGCCGTCTTCTCCGGTAACGGCGGGGGCGCGGTCGGTCAGCATGGTGCGCACGAAATCTCTGGCCTCTTCGAGGTAGGCGTCGGCAAACCGGGAGAGGAAGTGGTCGGCGAGAATCTGTTGTCCGCCGCTGGCGGTCATGAAGGTGGCCGGGATTTTGTCCATGCTGCCGACCATGATCGCGCCCTTGGATCCAACGATTTCGGTGCGAACGTCGTAGCCGTAGACCGCTTGGGCGTAGGATTCGACGTTGCCGATGGCCCCATTCTTGTATTGGAGATTTACGGCGCTGGCCACCACGTCGCCGTATTTCACGACCTCTGGCCGAATCGCGCTGGTGGTGTAGGAATGGACGTTGGTGACTTCGTCGCTCATCATCCAGCGGGCCAGATCAAAATCGTGAATGGTATTGGTGTAGAAAATCATTCCGTTGACGTTTGATTCATAGGCGGCGATGGGCGGCTGGTCTTTATCGCGGCCGACGGATTTGAAGATTACTGGAACGCCGATTTCTCCGGCTTCGATGCGTTTTTTGGCGGCGGCATAGGCGGGATCGTAGCGGCGCATAAAGCCGACCTGAAGGCGGCGGCCGGCTTTGGCTACTTCTTTTAGTGCGGTGTGGGCGTCGGCCAGATTTAGTGCCAGCGGCTTTTCGCAGAGGATGTCCTTGCCCGCTTTGGCCGCCGCCACAACCGCCTGCGCGTGGAATTTGTCGGGCGTGGCAATCAGCACCGCCTGGATTGCCTGGTTGGCGAGCATGGCGTCCAGGCTGTCGTAAAAATGATCGACTTCGAGTTCGGCGGCGACTTCCTGCGCGCGTTTCGCCGCTACGTCAGCAATTGCGATCAAATGCGCTTCCGGGACGTAGCGGCGAAGGTTCTCCGCGTGCCGCCGGCCCATTTCTCCTACACCTAGAACACCTATTCCCAACTTCCGCATTTCAAATTCTCCCGGGGGCCAGCGCGGATGCACCCGCGCTTTCACGACCACATTTTTGCATCAGCATGCGATATCGGCAGTGCATTGCTATTGCGGCTAACGGGCCGCGGTTTTCTCCAGGTCGCTGACGACTCCATTCAAATATTTCAGGCTGGCGGCGATGCTTTGGGCCGGCGGAATCGGTGTGGCTCCGAATTTCACATCTTGTTCGACGACCGACCACCCGGAGTAGTTGTTTTTCACCAGCGTTTGGAAGAATGCCGGGAAATCGATATTGCCCTCGCCGATGACGGTGAAGACGCGGTGTTCGATGGCTTCTTCGAAAGTCCATTTATTTTGGCGCGCTTGCTCCAAAACTTTTGTATTGCAGTCCTTGATGTGAACGAAGCGCAGCTTGTCCTTGTACTTTTCGGCTTCGGTTACCGAATCGCCGTGACCGTAGACGCAGTGTCCGGTATCGAGGCAGAGGCCGACGTTGGTATGGGAGGTGGCGTCGTAGAAGAGCTCACATTCTTCCGGTGTTTCTACATAGGTGGCTACGTGCGGATGGAAAACCAGGTCGAGGCCAAATTCATTCGCGACTTTTTCGGCATCGGCTACGATTTTACCGATGTGTTTCCACTGCGCCGCTGTAAGGGTTGGGCAGCCTTTGTCGTACACGCGGCCGGAATAGGCGTTGCGCTCGTTGGATTGATCGTCGGCGATGACCAGGAAGGGAGCTTTCAGCGCGGCGAGCAGACCGCCGACTTTTCGGATGCGTTCCATGACGGCTTGGCTGGCTCCGGGCTCGGTCATTTTCACCGGAACGAAGGAGGCGAGCAGTTTGAGTTTGCGCTTTTCCAGTTGCGGCTGAAGAACTTTTGGGTCGGTGGGGAAGAAGCCGTAGGGCCCGAGTTCTGAACCGGTGTAGCCGGCCTGCACCATTTCGTCCAACATGGTTTCGTACGATTGCTCCCAGGAAGGACCGGGATAGTCCAAGACGCCCCAGCTATCGGGCGCCGATGCGAATAAAAACCGTTCACTCATTTTGCTCATCTTTGGGCCTCAGTTTTGCGATTTAAGATTTATGATTATTCAGTATCGTTTACCGCCACGGTTCCAGCACTACTTTCATCGAATCGGCTTCCACGGATTTTTGCAGCGCGGCGTCCACTTCGCGCAGCGGATAACGATGGGTCACAAACTCCTGCAGCGGATAATTTTTCATGTACCGCGCCATCTGCCGCATGCTGGGCCCGTAGGCCGCCGGCTCTTCGCCGCCGACGCCAAGAATGCGCACGTTCTTGGCGCAGAGATGGCGATGCGGGCTGATGGATACTTCGCCCAAGTCCGAAAAATTTCCAGCTTCGACCAATAGGCCGCCGACGCGCAGCATTTCGAGCGCTTCGGGAATTACCTGCGGCACGCCGGCACATTCGACGACCATATCCGCCCCGCGGCCGTTGGTTAAATCTTTGATCAGTTGCAGGCGATCGGCACGGGACGTCGTTCGGGCGTTGATGACGCGGTCAGCGCCGAGCCGTTTCGCGAAATTCAGCCGGTAGTCTGACAGATCGACCGCGATGATCGTTCCGGCGCCGAGCATCCGGGCTTTCATCAGAAAGCACATGCCGAGTGGACCGACTCCGAGGACCACCACCGTATCGTCGAAGCGAAACGATTCGTTGGGGAACGCCGACATTTGCTTGGCGCGATCGAGGCCGACGGAAACGGCGAAGATCTCGGTGAGCACGGCGACTTCCGACGGCAGATCGTCGGGAACTTTGACCAAAAAACTGCCGGGAACGATGTACATGAACTGCGACCAGCCGCCGAACAAGTGCGGCGGATTTTTCGCGCTCAGGTTGTTGCCGTAGTCGGTTGTTTTCTCGCAACAGTAATACGGAAAATCGTGGCGGCAGTAATAACACTCGCCGCAGCAAACGTTGGCGCCGACCACTACGCGATCGCCGACGTGAAGCGGAACGCCTTCGAAGTCGGTGTACTCGCCGTTTCCTCCAATTTCCGCGACGATCCCGACGTTCTCGTGACCCTGAACGATCGGGAATTGCAATTCGCGTCCGCCATACTGCGCGGTGTAACCCTGAAAGGTATGTTTGTCCGTTCCGCAGATTCCGGACATCTCCATTTTGACCAGGACACAGCCCGGGGCCGGATCAGGGAGAGGATATTCGATAATTTCGTAGTGCCCGGGCCGAACCAGTGTGGCCGCGAGCACACCTTTGACCGTCATAGAATTTACACCCAATGAAAAACTTGCGTTGCTGGGACCAGACGTGCGCAAGTGGGAACAGAGTTGCGGGGCGGCCGGCGGTTCATCGGCCACCCCGGATATTCAGTGCTTCTACAACCGTTCCGCTGTCGTCGAATCTAGAAATTCAATTTCAACGAGAGCTGTCCGATGCGCGGTGCGGCCGCCTGGGTCACTTGGCCGAACGTGCTCGGGTTTTGCGCGAGCGTATTTGAGTTGTACGAAACCAGCCCGCTCGGCGTTAGGAACTGGGTGTGGTTGAAAATGTTGAAGAACTCAGCGCGGAACTGGAGGTTGAACCGCTCGGTAATCGCAGTGTTCTTCAAGAGCGCGAAATCAAAATTGTTAACGCCCGGACCATGGAAAAATCGGCGGCGAGCGTCGCCTTCGACGCCTAGCGCAGGAGCCGCAAAAGCTGCGGGACTGAAATATTGTCCGCCGTGGGTCCTGGGGTTGGTGATGTCGATCGGCCCGACCTGATCCGGCGTGTCGACCGGCAGGGTGATGGGGCCGCCGAACGCAGTACCCAGCAGCGAACGGTCGTCAGTTTCGACGATCGTTACCGGCAGGCCGGTGGCAAAACGGGTGATTCCGCTGATGGCCCAACCGTTGGTCAAGCGCTTTGGCCCATCAATCTTATCGAACGGCAACTGGTAGGTGTAGCTGGCTACAAAGTTGTTGGTCGAATCGAAGGCGGTCAATCCGCGGCTGGCCCTCGGGTTAATTGGATTGATCTGTTCGCCGTAACCAGAGGAATCTCCCAGCGACTTGCTGTAGGTATATCCGACTAGCGTTTGCAACCGGCCGCTCGTATGGCGCCAGTTGATTTGCCCGGAGTTGTAAGACGAAGTTCCGGCAGTGATGAAGTACGAGTCGTTACCGAAAGGAATGATCCCGATGGTGCCGTCAGGAAGTGGAGTGCCGCCGCTGACGATTGTCCCGCCTGGCAGAGTCACGCCGGGCAAGACGGACCGGGTGCCCAGCGCGTAACTATTGTCCGGGCGAATGTAAATGTTGTTTTCACCGCCGGGTCCGCATCCTTCCGCGGCGAGCGACAAGCACAACGCCGGGTTTCCGGGATTCGCGGACAGCGAGGAAAGCAGCCGATGACCTTGGGTCCCTACGTAGCTCACGGTAAGAAGGTCCGACCCGGTTATCTGGCGCTCGAGGGAGAGTTCGTACTGCTCCGAATACGGCAGACGATTCTTGTTGTAGAAAGCCGGCGAACTCGAAATCGTTCCGAAGGCGCTGAAAAAATCGGGCAAAGTATCGTACGGAGGGAAATTCGCCGGCTTCTTTGCGGAGACGCCCTTCGGCGGCAGCGGCGCTGGGAACAGGTTGGTTATGGACGTGCCGTTCGGCCGGTTGGTGAACGGCGCAGCGAACGTAGGATCAGACTGGCCGGTATAGTTTCCGAAAGGAGCGTCTCCGATTTCGTTGAAGTCGGTAGCTCCCTCGAAGGTCGCGTAATAAATGCCCCAGCCGGCGCGGATGCTGGTCGTTCCGGGCTTGCCCAAAATCTTGCCGAGCACGCCATCTTGTTGGTCGCCGAAGGAATAGGCCACACCTAGACGAGGAGCAAAATTGTTCCAACGGGTCGGAGCCAAAGTGCTGGGAACGCCTCTATCGCCGGGGAAAACCCATCCGGTGGGCGAGCCTGGAAACACCTGCGACTGTTCGCCAGGAATGATGGTCTGAATTTCGTTGTACTTTTCTTTGAAGGGCGCGCTGACGTCGTAACGTAAACCGTAATTGAAGGTCAGATTCGACTTCACGCGCCAGCTATCCTGAGCGAACAGGCCAAAATAGAAATTTCGACCGTAGGAAGGATAAGACTGACCCTGCACGTAAGAGCTAGGCGCTCCGAGCAGAAAGTCGACGAAGTCGCTTCCCGTTTCGCTGGCTACGCCGCTGAAGTTGCTGCCAAAGAAAAAGTTTCCGTTGGCTACGTTGGAGAGGTTTTCCTCCAATTGGTCGTAGTGATACTGGCCGCCAACCTTCAGCGTGTGGGTTCCGATAATTTTGCTAAAGTTGTCGGAAACCTGATAGATGTTTTCAGGAATGTGGTTGGGCCGGCTGGGAACGCCGATCACGAAGTTGTTGAAATCAATTTCCGGCACGCCTTCTACACTCGGAGTGCCGACAAAAATACCCGGTGCGCCTCCCGCGCCGGATGCAAACCCTAGATCAGCAAGGGTTGTTCCGGTCCCGCCCTGCGGTTTGTTGAAGTGAACATCGAGGCGGAAATATCCCAGCCGAAACTCGTTGACCGATGCAGAACTGAAGGTCTTCGTCGCCCCCAAATTGACGTTTTGGGTCAAGCCTCGGCCGTCGACGTCAAATCCCGGATAGAGCGGCGCGTTCGAGGCCCAGTAAGGATCGATGCGATTGTACTTGTCGAAATAGTAGTAGGCGGTAAGGAGGCCGAAGTCGGTGTTAGCGTCCACCCGGCCGCTAAATTTGTTGTCGACCAGATTGATCGCCTCAGAACTGGTCGAGAACGTTCCGGTGCCTGCCTGCGGGCCGGAGGTAACAATCGTTCCAGCAGCCGCTGGCTGGATGAAGGGCAATAACTTCGCCGAAATTCCGTTGAAGGCCAGCGGCGACAGTTGTGCGTTGGGAAAAACGCACTGCGCCGCACTCGTGCATCCGACAGTGTAATACGGCTCGCCCGCAGTGACCGCCTGGCCCAGCTGAGTCGAAAGGTGGTTGGCCCACGCGACTCCATTCACGGTCGTCCCCAGTAGGCTATTAGCGATGCCGGTGAAGTCACCAGACTCGGTGGCAAAACTGGGAGCGCCGGAAATGGTCTGGGGAACGGCCTGGATTAGCCGGTTGCCCTGATAGTCCGCAAAGAAAAATATCTTGTCGCGCTTGATGGGGCCGCCGAAGGTACCGCCAAATTGGTTCTGATGGTATGCGCCGCGGCCGTTCTGGTCGAAGTAGTTGGCAGCGTCAAAATCGGTGTTTCGCAAGAACTCGAAAAGGTTTCCGTGGTACCCGTTTGAGCCCGACTTGGTGACCACGTTGATGATGCCGCCGCTGTAGTTTCCGTATTCCGCATCGTAATTGTTGGTCAAGATCCTAAATTCAGCGATGGAATCCAGGTTGGGAATCGCGCCCGCTCCCGAATACCCCGTTTCTTGCACCGAAACGCCGTTCAAGATAAACCCGTTGTCAGCCTCGCGCATTCCGTTAACGGAAAGCGCTCCCGAACTGAGGCTACCGGAAACTTGGGGCAGCGCAAAACCCGCGGAAATAAACGCCCCCGAGTAGGCTCCGGAAAGTCCGGAAGGCGCTGAAATCACACCAGGCTGCAACGCCAGTAAGTCCGTATAGCTGCGGCTTACCAGCGGGACGTCGGTCATCTCCTTGCCGGTGATGACTTCGCCCATCTGCGTGCTTTCGGTGTCTACGTGCAGCGCAGTGCTCGAGACTTCAACCTTTTCCGAAGCTGTGCCGACCTGCAGCTTCACATCGACGACCAGCGCCGAGTCCACATCCAGAACCAGGCCGCTTTGTTCGTAGGCCTTGAATCCCGACTGGGAGACGGCGATGGTGTAGTTGCCCAGGGGGAGCGACTGGAACGAATAGAATCCAGCGCTATTGGTCGTAAGAGTGGTGACCACCCCGGTGGCCACGTTGGTGGCGGTGACGGTTGCGCCGGCGACGACGCCGCCCGAGACGTCGGTGACCGTGCCCGAAATGCTCGCCGTCACGCCGGCGAGTAATTGGCTGCCGGTCAGCAGCGCCAGAACCAAAGCCAGACTACAAATGATCTTTCCCAGATTCGAAAACCGCATTGCACCCCCCCCTGAAGCGATCCAGCGTTCGACGTTGTGCAGCGTATTGTGAGTGTTCGTGATTACCGCGGGTACGATTCAGAAACTTTGCAGCGGCCATCAACGAGCAACCCTGCGTCTAACCGCTTATCGCATTTGACAGGCTTATAATGTACCGGCGGCTTGGTTGTCAAGGTGTTTCGTGGCCGGGGCTAAAGGGCCGGGCTAAGTTTTAATTTGAGCCACGCCCCGGGGGCATTCGAGGCTGCTGAGTGCGCAGAGATATGGATGGAAACAGCGAATTGTGGCGACATGAACGCCTGCGCTATGGAAATAAGTAATGCATCCGCAAACCATTCCGAATAACCGTTTAGAAGTCTTGAAACGCGTCGCGGCGCGTTAAAATAGCAGCAAATCTCCGGTGCCACCGACTCCTTCGACGTTTACCGGCACGTCGGAATTGTCAGTGTTGTTATTTCCGAGCTGCCCGTTCAGGTCCGAACCCCAGCAGGAAATTCCTCCGGTGGGCAGCACGACGCAGGCTTGATTGAAGCCTGCGGTCATCTCAATCGGCACGCCGGTAAGACCGGTGGCTGCTTGCCAGGTTTCTTTGCTCGTAAAGTTGCCGTCGCTCAGTTGGCCGAACGCGTTGGTGCCGGAGCATTGAATGGCTCCGCTGACGACCAGCACGCAGATGAAATTTTCGCCTGCGCCGATCTGCGCCACATTGGCCAGCGCTGCAGAACTTCCTACGCTGGTGACCTGCAGCGGGAGAGTCGATTCCAGGTTTGCGCCGTTCCCGAGATCGCCGTCCTGGTTCGAGCCCCAGCACAGCGCGCTTTGATTGGTCATGATGGCGCAGGCATCGGCGAAGCCACCGTCGACGTCCAGGACTCCGGTCAGCGGTGCGGTGCCCGCCGGATTTAGCACCGATACCGGCGTGAACGACCCGGTGGTCGAAGGTCCGGCGCCGAGCGGTCCACTGCCCCAACACATGGCGCTCGAGTCGGTCAGGACCGCGCACGAGTAGTAGGATCCCGCGGTCACATCCGCCACTCCGCTGGTAAGCCCGGTGACTTGCACCGGCGTATCCGGATCGGCTCCGGTGATCCCCAATTCGCCTTCGGAGTTGTCTCCCCAACACATGGCCGCGCCGGCAGTGGTTACTGCGCAGGTGTGGTATTGGCCCGACGAAATGGTTAGGGCGTTGGTCAAGCCCGTCACCTGCACCGGCAAATCCACGCCGTTGTCGTTGATCGTCGCGTTGCCCAACTGTCCGGTCTGATCTGCGCCCCAGCAAAAAACGCTTCCGGTGTTGGTCAAGGCGCAGGTGAAAGCTTGACCGGCGGAAAGCGCCACGATTCCCGACAGCGGTGCGGTTCCCGCCGGATTTAGAACTTCGACCGGCGTCAGGGATTTTGTTTCCGTTCCATTTCCCAATTGACCATCAACGTTGCTGCCCCAGCAGAAAACGTTTCCGGCGTTGGTGGCTGCGCAGGTGTGGAATTCACCGCTTACGAGTTGGCGCCCGCAGTTCACATTTACCGTTACGTTTGCACCGCTCACGGTGCCGGTGGAATTCGCACCCAAAACACATCCGCGGGCGATGGGCTGGGTGGAAATGGTGACCGCGTATGGGCTGTTGGTGTCGATCGGGGTGGCGAACGTGGCGGGGCCGTTCGCGGACACGGTCAAATCATCGCCGCCGTTGTTGCGCAAGATCACGTGGGTGTGCGGGATCAATCCGGTCACGGTCACGCCTACGGTGAAAGTGCCAGAGGAAGACGCCGCGCAGGCGACGTCTACGTTGGTCACGTTCGCCGTGGCCGTGCCGCTAGCGTTGGTCACCGTGCAGGTTTCCGCAGGGCTGGACGGTTGAGTCAATACCGTCACGTCGTACGCTGAACCGCTGTTCACTGGTGAGGAGAACTTGAAGGAGCCATTGGCGCTCAGCGAGAGATTGTTGCCGCCGTTGTCTTGAAGCACGAGGCCTGTTCCGGTCAGGCCGCTCACGTTGCCACCGATGGTGAAGGTTACGGTAGTCGTGGTGCAGGCGACGGCTATGTTGGTAACGTTGGCGGTTGCGGTTCCACTGCCGTTGGTCACGGCGCAGGTTTGTGTCGGGCTTGAGGGCTGGGTCAGCACGGTCACTTTGTACGCCGCGCCGCTGTTTACTGGCGTGGTGAAGGTGAAGGCGCCATTCACGCTGACCGATAGATTGTTTCCGCTGTTGTCTTGCAGCACCAAGCCGGTTCCGGCGAGTCCAGACACAGTTCCGCCGATCGTGAACGTTGTGGTGGTGCAAGCAACGGAGACGTTCGTTACGTTTGCGCTCGCAGTTCCGGTTCCAGCGGTTACCACGCAAACCTGCGCCGGATTCACGGGCTGGGTCAAGACGGTCACCTTGTACGCCGCGCCGCTGTTCACTGGCGTGGTGAAGGTGAAGGCCCCATTCGCGCTCACCGGTAAGTTGTTTCCGCCATTGTTTTGCAGCACCAAACCCGTTCCGGCGAGGCCGCTCACGCTGCCGCCGATGGTAAAGGTCTGGGTCGCGGTGGTGCAGGCCACTGCAACATTTGTAACGTTAGCCGTGGCCGTTCCACTCCCGTTGGAAACAACGCAGGTCTGTGTCGGACTCGAAGGCTCGGTCGCGACGGTCACGTTGTAGGCGGCGCCCTTGGCAATTGCGGTGGTGAAGGTAAACGCGCCATTCGTCGTCACCGACAAATTATTGCCGCCATTGTCTTGAAGCGTTAGTCCCGTCCCGGTAAGTCCGCTGACGGATCCTCCGATCGTGAATGTGGGAGCCGCCGCGCAGGCCACGGCAACAGTGGTAACGTTCGACGTGGCGGTCCCGCTGCCACCGGTCACCGTGCAAGTTTGGGCTGGATTCGTTGGCTGAGTCACGACCGTCACCGCGTAGGCGCCGCCGTTTGGCACGGGCGTGGGAAACGTAAAATTGCCGTTTGCCGCTACCGGCAGGTTGTCTCCGCCGTTGTCCGCCAGCACCAGCCCCGTGCCGGTCAGGCCGGTCAGGCTTCCGCCGATGGTGTAAGTTGTGGTGCTGGTTCCTGAACTCCCACCGCCGCAGGCCGAAAGCGATGCCAGCGCCAACACGCACAGCAGGACCGGCGGACGCAGCCGCCAGGTGTTAGCAGTTGGAACAGCGAAGCGTCGCCGGGAACCCAATTCCAAACACAGTTCGGCACATGAGGGCAGGGACATCTCTTCTCCTGGACACGGGCAGTTATTTAGAGCAGTCATCCATTACGCAATGCGCCAAATCGGGAACAAAACCGTCAATTGCTGCGAAGTTTTTGGAGGATGGCCAACTCGAAGGTGGTCCGCGCCGTTCGGGGATCAGAGTTGTGAGACAGATTCAAAATTGCGTTTGGTTATTGAGGGGGCGAGCAGCGAGCTTTCTGCACTGAAAAGGCGATGAAGCGGCGGCCAAAACCGGCAGGCCGCCGCAGCGCCATCGCAGATTTTCCTGCCTTTTCAACTAGCCGAACTTCAGTACACAAAGCTACTTCTTGTAAATCAACAGGGTGAACGTGTCCGGGAGAATTGCCGGACGGGGGTGCGGATTATCTTTGTTTGGCGCGGGTGCCGGGCCAAGGTCGGCGGTGACCAGGTACACATCGTGAGTGGCGTAGTCGATGGCCATGGTGCGGGCGCCGCGCTGGGTTTGAATCGTTTCCACTGCTGAAAAGGATGTTGGGGAATCCTCGTGGGCGATGGTGAGCGTGCCGTCGCCGCAGGATGCGAAAGCGTAGCCGGTGGCGGGATCGAAGCGATTGGCGTCAACGCCCTGGCCGATGGGAACTGTGCCGAGAACCTTGCCGGAGTTGCCGTCGATGAAGGCCATGAGCTGGTTGTGGCAGCCGACGATTAGTATTTCGTGTTCGGCGTCGATGGCTAGACCTGACGGCGATTGGCAGGGGGCCAGCGGCCAAGTGTCTTCAATTTTTAGAGTTTTCGCATCGAACTTAACGAGCGCGCTCTTGTCTTCGAGGTTGACGAAAATGTTTCCCTTGCGGTCGGAAGCGGCAAATTCCGGGCCGCCGCCGAGTGGGAAGGTGCCAACCGCTTTGGCGGTGGCGGCGTCGATGGCAGTGGCGGTGTTGGCGTCGCCGTTGAAGGTGAAGACGCGCTTGGAAAACGGATCGTAGATCGTGCCGTCGGTGTCTTTGTCAGTTTTTACAGTGCCGAGCGTGGCGAGGGAAGTGAGATCGAAAGCGGTGGAATCGGAAGTGCGGCCGTTGGTGGTGTAACCTTTGTTGAATTCGTCGGCAATGGCGATTCCGTGGACGCCCTGAGTATTCGGAATGTCACCGATGATTTTGCCCTGAGCGGGATCGACCACGATCACGTGAGTGGCGCGGGTGATGAAGAGACGATGGGTGGCGGGATCAACTTCGAGATAGTCCCAGCCGCCGGAACCGCCGAGCTTGACCTTGTTGGCGAGGTTGTAACCGGAAACCCCAGGTTGCTGTGCATTTATCGTCTCGCTGGTGAGTAGTGAGCCCAAGAAAAACAGTCCAATGCAGGCTGCGAATCGGAACATTGTTTTCATCATCAGTATCCTCCAAGAATCTGCGAACTTGTTGGTGGCGCGGCCAGGTGCTTGACCGGTTGCTGTAAATAGAAATTTACGGCGGGTGTAACGATCAGCGACAGAGCTTCCGTGCAAACCGTGTGCAATCGGGTGAAGAGATGGCGCCGTTAGGTGCAAGGAGGGATTGGGGTGAGCGACGGGGTTTGAACCCGCGACCCTCGGTGCCACAGACCGATGCTCTACCAGCTGAGCTACGCTCACCGCCGAGTGAGGGGATAGTTTACACCATTTTGGGATGGGGTGAAGTGCGGTGAGGATTCTGGGGGCGGGCGGATGTTTTGGGTAACCTGGGTTGGGTGAGGTTACGTCTAACGTAGAGCTGGCAGGATGATTGCAGGGTAATGGCCTGGACGTATTCCCTTGGGAACGGGGCGACTGCGCGGTGTGGTGTTTTTGGATGCGGCCCGTGGTTCGGCGGAGCGGAGTGAGACTGGAAGTGCGAGGCGGTGCGCAGACCTCGCTGTGTGAGAATTGAAGCGTTCGATTGGAAGCTGAGCGGAGTTGAGGAGCGCGGGATGCGGGTTTTCGAGGTGCGGCGGGATTTTGTTTTGGGAGTTGCGAGAATTATTTTTGTGGCGGCGTTGGGCGCAGCGTTCAGCGTGACGGCGAGTGCGATGACGCTTGCGGCGGTGAGTGTTGCAGTGCAGCAGCAGGCGGCGCCGGCGATGGCGCAAGTTGTAGGCACGGTGAAGGCGATTGCTGGGAATGTTTTTACTTTGACGCTCGATGGCGGGGCGGATGTTTTGGTTACGGTGTCGGAGACGACGAAGATCGTGCAGGTGGCGCCGGGGTCAAAAGATTTGAAGGCGGCGACGCCGATTGCGCTGACGGATTTGGCGGTGGGCGACCGGATTTTGGTGCGGCATCGATCGGGCGCGGATGCGAAGGCCGTGGCGGCGGTGGGCATCATCGCGATGAAGAGTTCAGATGTGGCAGCGAAGCAGGCGCAGGAGCGCGGCGATTGGCAGGCGCACGGAGTGGGCGGGCTGGTGAAGTCGGTGGACGCGGCGGCCGGGACGATTACGATTTCGGTGCCGGCGGTGGCGGGCGTATCGAAGACGATGGTGATTCACACGACTTCGGCGACGATTTTGCGGCGGTATGCGCCGGACAGCGTGAAGTTTGACGCAGCGAAGCCGGCCCCGATCACGCAGATTCAGCCGGGAGATCAATTGCGGGCGCGCGGAGAAAAAAGCGCGGACGGGAATGAGCTTACGGCGACGGAAATTGTTTCGGGAACTTTTCGGAATATCGCCGGAACTATTAACTCAGTCGATGCCAGCGCGAAGACGATCAGCATGACGGATTTGATTACGAAGAAACCGGTGGTGGTGAAGGTTAGCGATGAAACGCAGCTAAAAAAATTGCCTCCGGAGATGGCGACGCGGATTGCGATGCGATTGCGTGGAGGTGGTGGCGCGGCAGGTGCGGGCGATAGTGGAGCGAATGGCGCTGCGAATAATTCCGGGGCGGGCGCGGGTGGCGGTTCGCGGCCGGGTGGCGCAACGGGCGGTTCCGGTGCTCCTGGCGGAGACGCGAGTGGTGGAGCGAATGGCGGAGGGATGCGGGCCGGCGGCGGGGGCGGACGTGGGGATTTTCAGTCGATTGTGAATCGCTTGCCGAGTGCGGCGGTGACCGATTTTCAGAAAGGTGACGCGGTGTTGGTGGTTTCTACGCAGGGTACGGATGCGGGCGGAGTGACAGCGATCACTCTGGTGGGCGGAGTGGAGGCGATTCTGGCGGCGGCGCCGGGGAGTGGCGGAGCGCAGGCGGCGTTGCTGTCACCGTGGAATTTGGGTGGCGGGGCGCCGGGAGGTGCGGATCAGTAGGGTTTGAGATGGTCGCAGTGGGTTTTAGCGCGGCGCGGATTTTTGGTTGAGCTTCCACAAAACCTCCCAACTTTCTGAGAAACGAAGGATGGGGCACCCGGAACTTCAGGCTTCTGCAAGATCTTCCACCATTCTGAGGAACGAAGGAAAGGTCACTCGTCGGTTGAGTCAAAGATTCAGTGGCGAGTGACGAGTGGCTAGTGTTGGAAGGATTCGCGGGGCGTTTCAGCATTCATATTGGAGAGGGAATGAATTCTAGGTTATTCGTGTTTTTCAAAATGGCCGCAGTGTTTGTTTTGGTATTGGGCGCGACGTGGGGCGTTTCCGCACAGACGAGCGCGGGCGCGATTCATGGGTCGGTTACGGATCCTTCGGGCGCGGTGGTGGTTGGGGCTTCGGTGATTGTGACTGGTGCGGATGGGTCGGTGGCGAGCGCGACGACTTCGCAGCAGGGAACTTTCGATGTGAAGGGGCTTGCAGCGGGACAATATAAGGTGGAGATTTTCGCCAAGGGATTTTCGCCGTTCACGCAGGCGGCGGTGACGGTGACGGCGGGACAAGTGCAGACGGTGACGGCGGCGCTGGAGATCGAAGTACAGCAGCAACAGGTGACGGTGACGGACCAGCCGGGCGCGGTGGACGTGAGCCCGACGAACAATGCGGGCGCGATTGTGATTAATGGCGCGGCGCTGGATGCGTTGCCGGACGACCCGGATGAACTGCAGACGGATTTAACGGCGCTGGCCGGGCCTTCGGCGGGACCGAATGGCGGACAATTTTATATTGATGGATTTACGGCGGGGCAATTGCCGCCGAAATCTTCGATTCGGGAGATTCGAATCAATTCGAATCCGTTTTCGGCGCAGTACGACAAAGTGGGTTACGGGCGGGTGGAAATTTTCACCAAGCCCGGCACGGATAAATGGCACGGCGGATTTTCGGTCAACGCGAATGCTTCGGGATTGAATACGCGGAATCCGTTTTTCGAGTCGCAGGATGCGACTTCTTCGGAATTTCCGCCGTATCACTCGGTGCAATACACCGGCAACCTGGGCGGACCGCTGAGCAAGAAGGCTTCGTTCTTTTTCACCGCGGAAGTGCGAGACATCAACGACCTGGACATCGTGAACGCGCAGATCGTGAATGCGGCGGGAGCGGTGGTGCCGTTCAGCGCGGCGGTGCCGAATCCGCGAACGCGGGACAACATCGGGCCGCGCCTCGATTACGCGCTGACACCGACCAACACGCTGACGGTGCGTTATCAATATTACCGGGACAAGCAGGATAACGACGGCATTGGCGGGTTCGTGCTGCCGGAGGCGGGGTACAACGCGCTGTCGACGGAGCAGACGGTTCAGATCGGCGACACCCAGATTTACGGAACCAAAGTGGTGAACGAGACGCGGTTTCAGTTCTTGCGCGAGAAAACGGATGATGAGCCGTTGAGCACGCTGCCTTCGGTGAGCGTGCCGATTTCGTTTACCGGCGGAGGGTACAGCGGCGGATTGACGCTGGACACGACGGATCACTATGAGTTTCAGAATTACACGTCGATCCAGTTCACCAATCATTTTCTGAAATTTGGCGGACGGCTGCGGTACGTGACGGACGACAACAATTCGACCGGGGGATTCAACGGCAGTTACAACTTTCCTTCGATTCAGGCTTATCAGCAATCACTGCTTTCGCTGACCGATCCATTAATCATGCCGGTGGCGAGCCAGTTCAGCATTACGGCGAATTCGACGAATTCGACGATTACGCCGAACCCGTTCGCGCACGCTTCGCAGGTGGATGTGGGCTTGTATGTGGAAGACGACTGGAAGATTCGGCCGAACATCACGCTGAGTTACGGGCTGCGGTTCGAATCGCAGGACAACATTAGCAATCATGCGGACTGGGCACCGCGGCTGGGATTTGCGTGGGGTATTGGCGGAGGGAAGGCGGCGCCGAAGACGGTGCTGCGCGCGGGATTCGGAATTTTCTACGACCGGTTCGACGACGAGAACGTGCTGCAGGAAAACCGGTTGAGCGGGGCGAATCTGGCGGAATATATCGTACCGAATCCGACATTTTTTAATCCGAATGCGACTACGCCGCCGGTGCTAACGCCGAATGCGATGACGCTGCTGACGACTTACGAGCGGAATGCGAATTTGCACGCGCCGTACGTCGTGCAGACCGCGGTGAGTTTGGAACGGCAATTGACCAAGACGGCCAATCTTTCGGTGTCGTATCTGAATTCGACGGGCAACGATCAGTTCTATACCAACAACATCAATGCGCCGACGAATCTGGCGAGCTTTTATCCGTATTATCTGGATCCGGCGGCGGCGACGCGTCCGGTGCCGTTCGAGAACATTTATCAGTATGAGTCGAACGCGAAATTCCGGCAGAACCAGTTGTTCGTGCAGAGTTCGGTGCGGGCTGGGGCCAAGGTTACGCTGTTTGCGTATTACGTTTTAAATTATGTGAACAGCGACACGGCCGGGACCGGTGCGTTTCCGTCGAACCCGTTCAACATTCAGCAGGATTACGGGAGAGCGGCATTCGATATTCGCAATCGGTTCTTTTTGGGTGGTTCGGTGGGGTTGCCGTGGGGATTGCGATTCAGCCCGTTCATGGTGGCGAGTTCGGGGACGCCTTACGACATTTCGTTGAGCCAGGATTTGGTGGGAAGTTCGCAGTTCAATCAGCGGCCGGCATTTGCGGCGCCGGGGGCGACGGGTCCGAATATCGTGACGGTGCCGGGATTTGGGACGTTTGATACGGTGCCGCAGCCGGGAGAAAAATTGGTGCCGATCAATTCGCTGACCGGGCCGAATCATTTTGCGCTGAATGTGCGGTTGTCGAAGACTTTTGGATTTGGGCCGGAGAATAAAGGACAGAGTGGCGGTGGTGGGGGACAGGGGGGCGGTCCCGGAGGATTTGGCGGGCGTGGCGGCGGTGGTGGCGGGCGGAATCCGTTTGGTGGCGGCGGTGGACCGGGCGGGCCGGGTGGCGGAGGCTCGGGGACGTCGCGGCGGTACAGTTTGACGTTGAGCGTGAATGCGCGGAACGTTTTCAATAATGTCAATTTGGGGACGCCGAGTGCGGTGTTGAGTCCGCCGACGGTGGATTCGCCGACGGCGACGTTTTCGAGATTTTTTGGGGTGTCGAATTCGCTGGCGGGCGGGCCGTATTCGTCGGGAGCGGCGAATCGGCAGATTTATTTGCAGGCGGGGTTTTCGTTTTAAGGGGCTGGGCGCGGTTTACATCGAAGAGAGATCCTTCGTCGCGAACGGCGCTCCTCTGGATGACGGCCAAAAACGGTTGGGCGGTTGGACTGGACGGCTAGGAGAAGCGGATCGTCTAAACCCGCACCCTTTGCTGAGAGGCGCAAAGAGTGCGGCACTTGGCGAGGCACGGATGTTAGCGCGCGAGCTGGTAAAGGCCGTAGAGGATGCTGGCGACGCCGGCGGCTACAACTAGTCCGCGGCGGAGAGGCGTGGCTCGGGCCTTGGACCACTCATCTTCTGTTGCTGAAACGTCGGATTCATTTACCAGATGGGAGGCGGTTAATCCGCCTATGATGAGAAACACCCCAACCATGATTGAGAAGATCGCCTCGAATCGTAGATTCGTGTCCATCTCTTTTACTCCTGCAAATTATCATTAGCGACAATCACCAGTGCCGACAGTCGTTGCACCCTATTGCGTAGCGGTGGGCATTACTAGTTTTTCTACTATCGGGACTGGCAGCGGGCCTTGGTCCAGGACGCGGTCGTGGAATTGTTGCAGGTTGAAATTTTTGCCTGCGGCGGTTTGATATTTCTTGCGGAATTCCAGCCATTCGCGCAGGCCTGCGTAGTAGGTGGGTAGTTGGGTGGAGCTTAGTTTTACGCGCTGCAGTTTTCCTTCCGCTTCGGCCTGGGTTTGGAAGGCTTCCTGGGTCATCAAGTACATCGCTTCGGCGTCGGTCATGTTCATGGTGTGCATTTTGATATCGAGGATGGCGTTGGAGATGACGCGCAGGCGAATTTTGCGCATGACCATGCGAAAACGCGGATCGTTGTTGAGAAAACCTTCATCCATCATGACCTGCGCGATGTATTCGGCCCAGCCTTCGACGTAAGCACCATTGGCGTAGAGCGAACGAAGCAAGCGGCGGCGTTCGGGTTGAATGTTGTTGAGGTGCTCGAATTGGATGTAGTGGCCGGGGAGCGCTTCGTGAATGCTGAGCCACTGCAGAGTGAAATTATTGTATTCGCGGAGTTTCGATTCGACGCTGGCGGCGGGCATTTGGGCGTCGATGGGAGTGACCCAATATTCGGCTTCGGCTTGGGGTTCGAGCGGCGGGGCGCTGTGGAAGCCGGCTACGGAATAAATTCCGCGGAGGAAGGGTGGAGTGGGAATGACTTTGAGATTATCTCGGGAGCTGAGGGTGACGATTTTTTTGTCTCGGATGAACTGGGTGATGCCAGCGAGTTGGGACTCGATGGTTTGCTGCAGTTGGTCGCGGGTGGTGTGATCGTCGGAGATTTTGGTGAGGACTTCGGAGACGACGAGATTTTGACGGTCGTGCGCGGAGAGATCGGAATGATCGGAGTGCGCGGGATACATCTGCGCGTGCATGGGCATGGCGAGGTCGAGCATTTCGGCGCGGACGGATTTCATTTCGGCTTCGGCGTCGGCGAGAACTTGCGCGGGAGTTACCGGAGTTTCCATGACCAGGCGAAATTTTTCGTCGTAAAGCGGCTCGCCGAGGCGCCAGGAGCCTTTCGAGGGGCGCTTGCTGAAATCGAGAAGAAGCCAGCTGGAAAAATCGCGGAGCGCGGCGACGGCGGGCGGAGCGACTTGATCGTATTTGGTTTGGAGTTGCGAGCCGGCGGCGATTTGTTTGGCTACGTCGCCGAGGATCAAGTCGACGTTGCCGTCATTTTCCTGCATGGCGGTTTTGATCCAGATGGGATCGCTATCGGCGAGGTAGGGCTTGACCTGATCGAGCAGGCGCGGGATTTGGGCGATGCGAGAAAGAACTTGGGCGATGCGGACATCGCGCGGCGCGTAGGTTTGGGTGAGGGGGAGGAAGAGCGCGCTGCCGATGAGTTCGACGACTACGGTGGGGTTGTGGCGGTAGCTTTGAATTTTGTCGAATTCGAGAAGGTTTTGGCCGATTTGATCGTCGATGAGTTGCCAGTCGGCGGCGTCTTCGGGGTTGAGCGACGCGACGGGAGCTTCGGTGTGGAAGCGTTCGCGCCAAGTGGCGTAGAAGGTGCGTTGGGACTGGATGGCTTCTAGGGACATGTCGTCGAGTTGAGCGTCGAGTTCGATGGATTGGCCGGTTTTGGGGTCGATGTGGGTGTGGTAGCCGGCGGCGGAGGCGGAGACTGGGGAGAGGGCTAGAGAATCTTTCATGAATTGGTCACTGAGAGTTGCAAATTTTTGGGCAGCTGAATCGGATTGAGATGGCACGGAGGAAGGGAGGGTCATGAGCAGAGATAGGGTAGCGCAAAAGATTTGGGATGCGAATGAGGGCATGGGTTCCTTGTGTGTCTTGGAATCGGCGGCGGGAGGGAAGTGTAGCTGAGATATTGCTGGGGTGGAACTGGGGCGTTGGGGTGGACCTCAGCGGCTGAAGCCGTGCCCTGACGAAAGAGGATTGTCGTTGTGGCCTTCTTCGTGAGGGTAATTGCGCTTCGAGCGTGAAAAGCAGATCCCTCGCTGCGCTCGGGATGACAACCCTCGATGCGTGGGGCAGTTGGGTGGCGTGGGCAACCTGCGCGCGCGGCGCTAGCTGGGGCGGCGGAAGGGGATGGGGGCGTTGCGTTTTTTGCGGCGGCCGGAGTGGGGCTTGAGGCGGGCGCGGGCTTGGTCGGCCCAAGGGCCTTGGGGGGCGTACTTCAGATATTGGGTCCATTGTTCGCGGGCGGCCAGGCGTTCGCCGCGTTTTTCGTAGGCTAGAGCTAGGTTGAAGTGGACGTCGGCGTGGGCGGGCATGGCTTTCGCGGCGCGACGGAGGTGTTCGATGGCTTCGTCGAGTTGGCCTAGTTCTTCGAGAGTGCAGCCGAGGTTGTAACGCGAGATGCCGTTGAGCGGATCGATTTGCACGGCGTTCAGGAAGCAATCGCGGGCGTCGGTGAGTTGGCCGAGTTGGTAGTAGGCGACGCCGAGATTGATGTGCGCTTCGATCCAGGTGGGAGCGAGTTCGACGACGCGCTGATAATTTTGGATGGCTTGCGGCAGGGTTTCGGAATTGGATTCGCAATCGAGCGCGGAGCGGAAAAAATCTTCGGGAGTGGGGCCGGCCATGGCGTGGAGCTTGGCGGGTTGCGAGGGCATGTCGAAGGGAAAAGCCCACTGATTCATGAACGGATTGAAAGGCAGCTCGGCTCCCGGCGGGACGACGTGGATTTCGCGGCCGAGATCGACCAGGCGGAGTTGGTGGAAAGGAACGGAAGCGGCGCCGAATTGTTTTTCGATGAGATTCATGGCGCGTTTTACTTTGCGGGCCGGGACGTGATTTTTGGTGAGGCGCTGCAGCGAGCGCATGGCGATGAGATCGAGGAAAGTGTAGAAACGCTGGCCCCAGCGGGCTTCGGGGCGGATGAGGCGGAGGCGTTCCCAGTAGCGCAGACGGTTCGGCTCAACACCAAGAATGCGGCCGGCTTCCGTCCGCGTATATCGTTCAGCCAATCGAGAATTCCCCCGCGCCCAAAGAAAGTGTGAGGTGATTATGCACTTAGCGAGGCGACTTGCAAATGGTACACGGCTGTGGAAATTGGAGAATTCCTCAGGGGCGCGTGGCTTCGTCGTGGCGGTCGCGATGCGGGAGCATGGATGAGATTCTTTGTCGCGGAAGGCGTTCCTTAGAATTACGGCGGGATTATGGCGCGGGCGGCGTGGGGAAGGCGGTGGCAGAGCCACCGCTGGATGATTTGGGTAAGGCGGGCGACTGCGGAAAAGCGGCGGCAGAGCCGCCGCACTCCAAAAGTTCTCGGCGGTTGGGGGCTGGGCAAGAAGGAGATCCTTCGTCGCTTCGCTCCTCTGGATGACGGCCAAAGGCGGTTTGGTGGAAGGACTGGAGGGCTAGGAGAAGAGGATCGTCTAAACCCGCACCCTTTGCTGGGAGGCGCAAAGAGTGCGGCACCCGGAAAGTCAAAAGCTCCCACCCTTCCAAAGGCGGGAAGGATGGGCCACCCTTATAGGCAAGGTCAAAAGCAAAAGCGTTGGCTTCAGGGGCTGAAGCCCCTAGGTTGACTATGGCCTTTCGGCGGGGCTGAAGCCCCGCCCCTCCGGCCGAGGATGGCGGGGCGCTTCGCGATTTGTGCGGTAACCATAAGAGGACAGGGGGTGAGGTGGCGGGTTTTGGGATGGCGGGGAGTTGCTAGACTTTAATAGGCTTCATGGATTGTTCCGGTGGCGGATGGGGTGATTTCCACCTGGGACGATCGACTGCCCCGCCGCTTATGGTTCTTGATAACGCTGAATACATGCATCTGGAACGGCAGGTGACGCTGGCGCGAGTGATTTTTGCTGCTTTGGCGCTGGTGGATTTGATTGAGATGTCGAATGCGCCGGCGCCGAAGGCCAGCGCGGTGATTCTTACCGGTTATTTAGGGTTGGCGCTCGGTTTATTGCTGTACGAGCGGATGGTAGCGCAGACGCGATTTCAATTGCCGCTGGCGGTCGATTTTCTGACCCTGGCGGCATTTTTATTTTTGACGCCTTCGGTGGGCGCGTGGTGGTTTTTGTTTTTGTTCGTGGTGTTCGCGCTTTCGACGCGGGGGAATTCGCGGGCGATGTTGGGGCTGGTGTGCGTGGCCAGCGTGGGAATCGTGGCGCGTTTTGCGGCGACCGAAGCGTTTGCGATGCGCAGCGTGTGGCATTGGCTGGCGATTGGATTGGCGACGCTGATTTCCGGGCTGGGAATGGGATTCTTAGGGGCGCGGGAGCGGCAGCATTTGGAGCGGCAGCAATTCCTGGAAAAACTTTCGCAACTTTTACAGTTTGATCGCGGATTGACGGAATCGGTGCGGCAGGCGTTGGGTGAGATCGCGTTGGCGTTTGGTTGCGATACGGCGTGTCTAGCGGTGCGGGACGAAGAGCTGGAGCGGCTGTTCGTTTGGAAGATTCATCCGAGCGAGCGCGAACCGGTGGGGCCAGAGACGCTGGCGCTGGGGCGCGCGGAAACTTTTTTAACCGATTCGTTCGAGATTTCGTTTGGCTGGGAATTCGCGGAGGCAGGCCCGGGACAAGGATTCGGATGGGACCGGCGCAGCGGGCAGCCGCTGCGGCATTTACCGGCGCCTCCACAATCGACGAAGGAAGAGTTCGGCGCACATTCGCTGCTGGCGGCGACAATTGATGCAGCCGGAAGGCCGGCGGGGCGAGTACTACTGGTGAACCCGAAGCGGTCGGGCGGGGCGGCGAAGAACTTTACGCCCGCAGACCTGCGTTGGCTGGAACAGATCGTGCGACACATTAGCGGGCCGCTCGAGAACGTGTTTCTAATGCGGCACCTGCGGGCGCGGGCGATTGAATCGGAACGGAGCCGCATCTCGCGAGACTTGCACGACGGTATCTTACAGACGCTATTGAGTTTAAATATCCAGCTGGATGTGCTGCGGCATAAGTTCCCTTGGGCCCCGGAACAGGCAGGTTCCGAACTGGAAACACTGCAGAAAACGGTGCAACAGGAAAGCGAAGAGTTGCGTAGGATGGTGACAGACCTTCGGCCCCTGCGGGTGGAAAGCGCCGATATGCGGGAGCTGATGTTGGGATTTGCGGAGCGCTTCCGCAACGAATCCGGGCTGGCGGTGGATTTGTTCATCGAAGACCGGAGTTTGCGTCTGCCGGACCGGATTTGCCGGGAACTTTTTCAGATTTATCGTGAGTCGCTGAACAACATAAAAAAACATGCGAAGGCGAGTCACGTCGTGGTAAAACTAGGCCAAGATGAGGCGAAAGTCTCGATGGTTGTTGATGATAACGGCCATGGATTTAGCTTCTCTGGAAATTACGCCAGCGAAGACCTTGACCGCCTGCGCCTAGGACCAATTTCAATTAAAGAGCGAACACGAGGCGTAGGGGGCACGCTGACGGTGGAATCGAATCCCGGGCACGGGGCGCGACTGACAGTAGAAATCCCACTGAACTGACACAATGACGAAAGCAAAACAGGTGATTCGGATCCTGGTCGCGGACGACCATGCCATCTTCCGGGATGGACTGCGCAAGCTGCTCGAAGCGGCGGACGAGATACAGATTGTCGGAGAAGCTTCGAACGGCGTGGAATGCGTCAAGATGCTGGGCAAGTTGAAGCCGGACATCCTGCTGCTGGATTTGCGCATGCCGGAAAAAGATGGATTGGGCGTGCTGGAAGAAGTGAATTTCGATTCGATGCCGACGCGGGTGATTGTGTTAACGGCGGCGGAAGATGATCGCGACGTGGTGCGGGCGATGCGTTTGGGCGCACGCGGCGTGGTTTTGAAGCAGTCGGCTAGCGATCTGCTGGTGAAGAGCATTCGGAAAGTCGCGGACGGCGAAATCTGGCTGGATAACCGGATGACGGCGGAAGTGATTGATGCGTTCAAGAAGTCGGCGGAATCGGGACAGCGGAGAGAGAAGCCGCTTTTGAGCGATCGGGAAAAGGAGATTGTGCAGTTGGTGGCGCAAGGATTTCGGAACCGGGAGATTGGGGAGAAGTTGTTTATCAGCGAGCAGACGGTGAAGAATCATTTGCATAATATTTTCGATAAGTTGGGAGTTTCGGATCGTTTGGAATTGGCTTTGTATGCGATACATCATCGGTTGATCGATCAGGCGTAGGTTTGTAGGTCCACCTTCCTGTTTTTCGTCCTCCGTTTTTTAATCCGAAGAGAGAAGCCCGTGGATACGGGTGTGCGCGGTTTTGACGACTGCCCAGTATTCGTAGACGGCTGGGCAAGAAGGAGATCCTTCGTCGCGAAAGGCGCTCCTCTGGATGACGGCCAAGTGCGGGTTGGAGAGGAGTTAGCAGACGTCGTTACCGCGCGTGGGCTGGGTCTGGTGGGGATTTAAAGATTTAACACAGAGCACACGGAGAACGGCGGAGAGCACGGAGAATCTGGAGAGGCTTGCGCGACGGGGCTGGGGGCGTCAGCAATCGAAGAGAGATCCTTCGTCGCGGAAGGCGCTCCTCAGGATGACGGCCAAGTGCGCTTTGGACGGAAGGACTACACGGCTCGGAGAAGAGGATCGGAATACGCGTCGGCGCTTCGCTCGGCGGGGAGAAATTTGGGAAATTTTGAAGTTGTGGGCGTTCCTGAGCTGAAAACATTTAGAATAATTGGTGAGGCTGCGAAATTATGGATGCGGCGGCGCAGAGCACGGGCGGTGGGGCGCGGCGATTGAATTCGCGCGAGGCTGTATTCCTACTGTGCATTTTGAGTTTGATTGTTTTGTCTTTGTTTACGGCGTTTGTTTCGCGGATGTATCACAAGAAAATTCATACGTTGGCTGATGATTATTTCAGCTTTGGCGAAGAGCGGTTTCAGGCTGGGGACATGCAGGCGGCCTTGACCGATTATCAGAACGCGCTGGTTTATTCCCCCAACAACACAAAATTTCAATTTCACCTGGCGGAGGCTTTGACGGCTTCGGGGAAATACGACCAGGCGCGGCCGTATTTGCTGGCGCTGCTATCGGAGGCGCCGGGCAGCGGCGAAGTGAATCTGCAACTGGCGCGGATTGCGGCGCACAACAACGTGATGTCCGATGCGCTGCGGTATTACCAGGGCGCGATTTACGGCGAATGGCCGGGGGATTCGCCGCTGACCCGCTGGGACATCCGGCGCGAGTTGTGCGATTACCTGATCGGCAAGAAGGCGATTGGGCCGGCGACACCGGCGGTGCTGGATTTGGCGGAAAACACGCCGGACGGGGACGCGGCCAAACAGAAAATCGTGGGGCAATTGCTGCTGGCGACCGGGCAGTGGATGCGGGCGCAGACTTTGTATCGATCGCTGCTGGCGGCGGATCGTTTTGATGAAGAAGCGTTGGCCGGGGCGGGGCGGTCGGCGTTTGAGTTGGGAGAATTTTCGGCTGCGCTGGAAGATTTCAACCGGCTTTCGCCGGAAAGGCGAAGCCAGCCGGATATCGTTTCCGAGCAGGAGATGGCCCACCGCGTATTGGCGATGGATCCATTTTTGGCGGGGCTGTCGGCGCAGGTGAAAGCGCAGCGGGCGGAGAACGCCTTGGCGCTGGCGACGGCGCGGGCGCAGAGCTGTGCGCGCGCCTCTGGCGTTTCATTGGCGGAGACTCCTCCGCGGACGGAGTTGCAGATCGCGTATTCGACGAATGAAAAGATGAGTCCGGACTGGCGCGCGCGGGATCTGGAGAAATTTCCCGATCGGCTGGACGCGGCGATGAAGACCAGTTTCGAGATGGAAAACGCGGCGGCGAAAACGTGCGGCGAGCCTTTGGGTGACGATCGGGCGTTGTGGCTGCTGGGGCATAGCCGAATGTTGATGATGGTGAATCGTTGAGTGAAATGGTGACAGCTCCGGCGCCGGAAGTGCCGGAACAACCGGCGAGCGGGACACCTGCGCCCGAGGCTGCGGCGCCGCCAATGGCGGCGGGGCCGAGCATTCGTTCGCGGCTGCGCGAGCGCTGGGAAAACTTCACACATCAGGTATTCACGATGCGGGAAGACCGATTTTTCCTGCTGCTGTCAGTGCTGATCGGAATATTCGGCGGACTTTCGGTGGTGTGCTTTCGATTGGCGATTGAATGGACGCAGATCACGCTGCTGGGCTCGTCACTGGTGCCTTCGTTTCCGCGGGTGGTGCTGGCACCGACGATTGCGGGGTTGGTGGTGGCGGTGCTGGCGCTGCATGTTTTTCCGGGAGTCCGCGGCAGCGGAGTGAACCAGACCAAATCGGCCGTTTATATTTCGAACGGGTACGTGCCGTTTGTGACGGTGATTGGAAAATTTATTACCTGCGGGCTGGCGATCGGCAGCGGGCAATCGCTGGGGCCGGAAGATCCTTCGCTGCAGATGGGCGCGGGAATCGCGTCGCTGCTGGGGAGAAGACTGCGGCTGTCGCAGGACAGGCTGCGGCTGATTGCTCCGGTGGGCGCGGCGGCGGGATTGGCGGCGGCGTTCAACGCGCCGATTTCGGCAGTGCTATTTATTGTGGAGGAAGTGATCGGGCAGTGGAGCGCTGGGGCACTGGGCGCGATCGTGCTGGCAGCGGTTTCGAGCGTAGTCACGATGCGCGCGTTTCTGGGCCCGGATTCGTTGTTTCGAGTGCCGCCCTTCCGGGTGGCGGGCGCGTTCGAAATGCTGGCGTACGTGGTGTTGGGGGTGGTCGGCGGATTCGCTTCGCTGATTTTGCTGAAGTGGATTGTGTACGCGCGGCCGAAATTGATGGCGATGCCGCGGTGGACACATTATTTGCAGCCGGCCGCGGCGGGGTTGCTGATCGGGCTGATTGGCATTCGATTTCCGCAGGTGATGGGCGCGGGTTACGCGATTGTGGACCAGGCGATGCATGGACAGTTCACCTGGAAGATTTTGCTGGTGCTGGCCGGGCTGAAACTGCTGGCCACGGGATTTTCATTTTTGAGCGGAGCGCCGGGCGGAACGTTTGCGCCGACGTTGTTTATTGGCGCGATGCTGGGCGGGGCGGTGGGCGCGATCGAGCATCATTTTTTCCCGGGATTGACCGGGACGGTGGGCACGTTTGCGCTGGTGGGAATTGGGACTTTGTTCGCGGGATTTTTGCGGACGCCGATTACTTCGGTGTTCATGGTTATCGAGCTATCGGGGAATTACACGGCGATCCTACCGGTAATTATTTCGACGATGGTGGCGTACGGAATTTCGCGGGCGTACCAGAAGGTGCCACTGTTTGACGTGCTGGCGCGGCAGGATGGGACGGTGCTGCCTTCGCTGGAAGAGCGGCGGGAAATGATGGCGCTGGCGGTGGAAGATGCGATGCGTCCGGCGGATGCGGTGGTGTGCGAGCCAGGAGAACCGATTACGGAAATTGCGAAGCGAGCCGAAGCGATGCCGGAACACGCGTTGCTGCTGCGGATGAGGCCGGGCGAGTGGTGGCTGCTGGACCGCGAAGATGTGATGCGACTCGCGCCCGACGCTTCGCCGACGGTGACGGCGATTCGGGCGAAATCGAAAGGGCCGGTGCCGTATTTATTTCCGGATCAGACGCTGTCGGAAGCGTTGGTGGTGATGGCGGACTGGGCGGTTTTGCCGGTGGCGAATCGCGCGGACTTGGCGAAACTCGAAGGGATTTTGACGCTGGAAGATACTTTGAAGGCGTTTCGCAAAGCTCCGAAAGAAGAGATGTAACGTGGTTAAGTCGGAGTGCCCAACACCGCTAGGATCAAAGCTGGTATCCCCAAAGTCCGACCTGTCATCGTTCACTTGGCTGACACTATTCGGCGGGCTAGTTCAAGCGATCCCTTCGGACAAGGAGTATTCAACAGTTTGTTAACGGATTTGTAGGATTTAAAAAAATTATTTAGCGTCAACTCTCTGCCTTGCCTGATGTATCTTTTGAGTTCAATTCGGTACGTCTCATGCGCGCTCAGGATCATGAGCTGCGTCAGCTTAGCAAAAAGGCGGAATGTTCCTTCAGATTTCGTCTCCAGCAAGTCAGAGGTCGTTTTCCTGCCAAACTTGAGACCGGCAATACTCAAGACACGAACAATCATGGAAAATAGACCCAAATTGGCATGCCCTCGGAGATTTCGAATATACCGTTTTGTTTCAGCGAGCTCGCTGAAGCAGTCTTCTACAATCTCCGAGAGCAGAAAGACTTGATAACAGATTTCGGGGGAGGCCTGTCGGATCAAATCGTAAGCCCTCTCTTCGAATAGTTCGCCAACAGCGGCTTTGGCGTTCGCGGGACCAAGTGGCTTTTTGTCGAAATAGAAACTCGAAATCAGCTGAGCTAGAGTTCGGATGTTGGGTCCGCGCCGCACGCCTAAACCCTTTAATTCCGCCTTGCGGTACTGCCATTCTTTGTCACGGCGCTCATAGAAGAAATTCCTCTTCCGGAACGCTCGGGCAAGCTCCTGTTGAAAGTCGTCATTAGCCACTAAATTCCACTTCTTAATCGGATTTTGTCTGTTGCTCCGAATCGAAATCTTGTGAATGATTTCTTTTCGCCTCTGGATTTGCGACGGAAGATCCTCGGTGCTTGGAGGAGGTACCTCTATTATCCTCACCATCACCCGAGCAGTGCTAGACGGGTTATCGACGAGACGTATGCTGTGAAGTGTCTGGGATCCGTTGACGACCCGCGGATTTTCGATACTCAGCTCCCTGGCGCCCGGGTCGTGGCGATGCCTTTCGCAGATCATCGTGATGCCATTGTTGCTGAAGGCAAATTCCCCTGGAGCATCTTCAAAGGTCTCTTTGATCTCCTTATTAACGGCCGTGTTTCCCAAGGACAGCCTCACGTTCCTCGCGAACAAAAGGCCGAACCGATCTTCTCGCATATATTCAATGAAATCGGCCAGTCGAGCGAACACTATCGAAGTGGGAACCTTTGTATCCTGTTGATCAGGAGAAAGAACACCCGCTATCCCCGTGAGCAGCATCTTGGGAGTACGAGGCATCGCATCTTCAATGTGGTCGGCCATGAACTGAATCACATCTTCAAGATGGAAAGTTTGCACCCCGTATGACTGAACCGATTCAAACTGCCGTTCGTTTCTCCGGTGATTTGTAACGAACATGAGATTGGTGCGTCCATCCTCAAAACTATTCCACAATCGCTTGTAGTCCGCCCTCTGGCCTTCCCGGACGGTCTTGAGGAAGTCTTTGCGGGCCGCTTTGTTTGCGAAGGCTTGCCAAAACCGCGTGATTTCGTCGTAGAAGGAGACGGGAGCGATCGAATCGTATTTTTTAGTGAATTTGGTGTTTAAAACGTGATGTTGGACGGAATCGTTCTCGCTGACTCTAAAAAATAGATCTACCTTTCCGTCGCCGCTGCCGTCTGTGCTCCGGAAGTCGGTTGGGTTTGAAAAGTACATGCCAGCGAACCACCGACCGAAAGCCTCATATTCCTTCAAACCATAAATCTTTCCGACATCTTGGATTCGGTCCATCATGAAATTGAACAACTGCTTTTTCTCGAAGACGGTGGTTTGTGCGCACATGAACGCTCTCCCTGTTCGCGCTCTATAAGAGCGAGCATGGTTTCCCACGTCCTTATATCATTTTTATGCTTATACACTTACCTCATAATTAAATATCTTCAAATATTAGAAACAGAGATCAGGTGCTTTGGGAGGCGCTGGTCGTGATGGCCGATTGGGCGCTGCTGCCGGTGGCGAATCGCGCGGACTTGGCAAAACTTGAAGGGATTTTGACGCTGGAAGATACGCTGAAGGCGTTCCGCAAGGCTCCGAAAGAAGACATGTAGGAAATCAGGCGTTCGGTTTCAATCCCACCAAAGCCCGGAACTCCGGGACCTCGTGCAGGCAAATGAGGTCGCTATCCTGAGAGGCCCAATTTAGATTGCCGTAGCCTGCACCGATGGCTTTCTTCAGAGTTTCCAGAGATTCCGTTTTTTTCCCGAGAACGCCGTAGGTGCAGGCCGCGTTGTAGAGAGTGTTGGGATCACCGGGTCGGAGGGCCACGGCGGTCTGCAAGTGGCGGATGCTTTCGTCCGCATCACCGTTGCTGGCGAGTTGGGTGGCGAGGAGGATGCGGGCGCGGACGTCTTCCGGAACCAGTTCCAGTTGCTGGCGCAAGATGCGGGTCATGCGCTCGCGAATTGCTTCGCCATCTTTTTTGCGGCCCATGCGTTCCATGGCCTGGTGATAAGGAATGTAGGTGTTGTAATCGTCGCCATTGGCTTCGAGGGCGCGATCGGAGATGGCCGCGGCTTTGTCGAACTGACCGGAAGCGAAATAGGCGCGGCCGAGAATATTCCAGGCGCCGTCGCAATCGGCTTTTCGTTCGATGGCGCGCTGGGCCAGCAAGGCGGCCTCGTCGTATTTTTTCTGGGCGTAGGACATGCGTGAACGGGCGACCAGAACTTCGGGCAGATCGGGAGCAAGGGCGGTGGCGCGATCGCAGGCGGCGAGGCCGCGTTCGATCCATTTGGGATTTTGTTCGCGGACTTCGAAGATCAGGCCGCAGAGATGGCCGATTCCGGCGTGGGCCAGGGCGAAATTAGGATCGAGTTCGATGGCTTGTTCGAACATTTGCAGGCCGTAGTCGTAATTTTCACGGCGAGTGTAGTTGCGGCCGCGGAGATAGAAGTCGTAGGCCTGGGGATTTTCGGTGGGTTTGCGGGCGATGGTTTTTTCTTCCTGCGGAGTCAAAGTGATGCGCAGGGCCTGGGCGATGCTGCGGGCGATTTCTTCCTGAATGGCGAAAACGTCTTCGAGCTGGCGGTCGTAACGTTCGGCCCACACGGAGTGGCGGGTGGAAGCTTCGACCAGTTGGGCGGTGATGCGCACGCGCGCTCCGGCGCGGCGAATGGAGCCCTCGAGCACGTAGGCGGCGCCGAGTTGCTGGCCGACTTGCTGGGCGGTGACTTGCTTGTCACGGAAGGCGAGCATTTCGGAGCGCGGGAAGATTTGGAGTTGGGCGATTTTCGAGATTTCGGTGACCACGTCTTCGGTGATGCCGTCGCGGAAATATTCGTCTTCTTTGGCGCCGCTTTGATTTTCGAAATACAGCACCGCGACGGATTTTCGCTTTTGTTCCACGGCGTGCCCGGCTGAGCCGGAGCCGGTGGCGCTCTTGTCGGAGGAGGGGCGGCGGCTGGAATCGAGATCGCGGCTAAGGCGTTTGAGATCGGCGCGCAATTCGGAAGCGGACTGGCAGCGCAGGTCGGGATCTTTCTCCAGCGTTTTGCCGAGTATGGTTTCGAAGGCGAGCGGCAGCGCGGAGTTTAATTCCTTGGCCGAGGTCGGGACGGAATGCAGGATGCCGTCGAAGACGACGGCGGCGGTATTTCCGGCGAAAGGCAAAGTGCCGGTGGCCATTTCGTAGAGGACCACGCCGAGGGAGAAAAGATCGGAGCGGGCGTCGAGTTCTTCGCCGCGGGCTTGTTCGGGCGACATGTAAGCGACGGTGCCCATGGAGCTGCCCGGGCTAGTGAGTTGCGGGTCGTCGCCGCGTGGTTGGGTGCGCATGGCGCTGGAATGTTCGCCGTCGGAAGCGTGCTGGCCGGCTGGCGATAATTTGGCGAGGCCGAAATCGAGAATTTTGGCTTGGCCGCGCTCGACCAGGAAAATATTGGCGGGCTTGATGTCGCGATGGACGATGCCTTTGGAGTGGGCGGCGTCGAGGCCGGCGGCGATTTGGATGCCGAGTTCGAGCAGGCGGGCGAGGTCCATGGGCTTGCCGCCGATGGCGTGCTTAAGAGTGTGGCCTTCGAGCAGTTCCATGGCGATGAAGGGGCGGCCTTCGAATTCGCCGATGTCGTAAACGGTGCAAATATTGGCGTGATTCAGGGAAGAAGCGGCGCGAGCTTCGCGGCGGAAGCGTTCGATGGCTTGCGGGTCCTGCGAAATATCGTCGGGGAGAAATTTCAGGGCGACGTGGCGGCCGAGCCGAGTGTCTTTGGCCTTATAGACGACGCCCATGCCCCCGCCGCCGAGTCTAGCGAGAACGTTGTAATGAGATACATCGCGGCCAAGCATCGAGGAGGCTTCAGACATTGCACGAAAGTTTAGCGCACGGGTCTGTGAGTGGCAAACCTGGGTTCGAGAAGCAACGCCGGAAGGGAAAAGATGGTGACCGGCGACCTGGGCGACGAGCGAATCCTTAGAGCGCAGAGCGTTATCTGACTCTTGACATTGTTCCCTTATTTCTGCAATTATCGAAATATGTCGACGCTGTCACCGAAAAAGAATGCCGAACAAGTCGCCAAATTCGCCGACATGTTCTCCGCCATGGGCACCGAAGCGCGGCTGCGCATCATGCAGCTGCTGCTCTCGGCGCATCCCGATGGAATGGTGGTGAACGAAATTCAATCCGAACTCGACATCCCGAATTCCACCTTGTCCCATCACCTCGATAAATTGAAAAACGAAGACCTCGTGCTGGTGAATCGCGAGAGCACTTTTCTGCGCTACACCGCGAACACCGAGGCGCTGCAGCAAGTGTTGCAATTTCTGTACGCCGAATGCTGCACCCGAAATAAAGCGGTGGCCCCGCGCGACGTGGTTCAAATCTGCAAATAGGAGTCGAAGCATGACCGAGCCAAACATCCGCGACATGGTGAAAGAAAAGTACGGCGAGGCCGCGCTACGCGCCACCACCGCCGGCGGCAGCTCGTGCTGCGGCGCTACCGCCGCCTCGAGCAGTTGCGGCTGCGATCCGATCACTTCGAATCTCTACGACACCGCGCAGTCCGGCGAAGTTCCCGTCGAAGCCATGCAAGCATCGCTCGGCTGCGGCAATCCCACCGCGCTCGCCAGGCTGAACCCCGGCGAAACCGTTCTCGACCTCGGCTCGGGCGGAGGGATCGACGTGCTGCTTTCGGCGCGCCGCGTTGGCCCCACCGGCAAAGCCTACGGCCTGGACATGACTGACGAAATGTTGGCCCTTGCCAACGAAAACAAGAAAAAAGCCGGAGTTGAGAACGTCGAATTTCTCAAAGGCGAAATCGAACACATCCCGCTGCCCGATAATTCCGTCGATGTGGTCATTTCGAATTGCGTGATCAATCTTTCTTCGGATAAGGATGCCGTGCTGCGCGAAGCTTTTCGAGTGCTGAAGCCCGGCGGGCGGTTTGCGGTTTCCGACGTAGTGACCCGCGGCGAAATGCTTCCCGAAATTCGCAAAAGCGTTCTGCTGTGGGTCGGCTGCATCGCCGGAGCGTTGGAAGAAAACGATTATGTGGACAAGCTCAAGGGCGCGGGTTTTGCCGAGGCTGAAATCGAACCCACTCGCATCTATCACGTCGAAGACGCCCGCGAATTTCTTTCGGGTCAAGGTTTCGATGTGGACGCGATCGCGCCGCAAGTCGATGGCAAATTCTTCAGCGCTTTCATCCGCGCCAGCAAACCGGCAGCCGCCGCAAAAGCTTGCTGCGGCTCGGACTGCTGCGGGTAGCCGCCGGAGGCCCTGTGGCCCAACATTTCAACGTGCTGTTTCTCTGCACCGGCAATTCCGCGCGGTCGATCATGGCCGAAGCCATTCTGAACGGCCGGCGCGATCCGAATTTCACCGCCTACAGCGCCGGCAGCATGCCCACCGGAAGCGTCCGGCCCGAAGCCCTGAAGCAACTTCGCGCCGCGAATCTGCCCACCGAAAATGCACGCAGTAAGAGCTGGGACGAGTTCGCCAAGCCCGGCGCTCCGCAGATGAATTTCGTTTTCACCGTGTGCGACAGCGCCGCGAAAGAAGTGTGTCCCATTTGGCCGGGCCAGCCCATCACCGCGCACTGGGGAATTCCCGACCCGGCCGCGACTACCGGCACGCCCGAAGAGATCGACCGCGCCTTCCGTGATGCCTTCGTTACCCTCGGGCGCAGAATCAATTTGTTCGTGAGCCTGCCGCTCGCCAGCCTCGATTCCCTCGCCATCAGAAAAGAACTCGATCGCATCGGTCGCCAATGAAGCCGACGCTACCCCGCCGAATCGTTTCCGAATTTATCGGCACCGGATTTCTGGTGTCCGCCGTGGTCGGCTCCGGCATCATGGGCGAACGACTGGCTGGTGGAAACGTCGCCATCGCGCTTCTCGCGAACACCATCGCTACCGGCGCGGCGCTGGCGGCTTTGATTCTGACCTTCGGCCCAATTTCCGGGGCGCATCTGAATCCGGCGGTGACGATCGCGGACGCCATGGAGCGCGGAATTTCCTGGACCGTGGCCGCGTGCTACGTGCCGGTGCAGTGCGCCGGAGCGGTTTGCGGCGCAATCGCAGCGCACCTGATGTTCGGCCTGCCCGCCGTTTCGCTGTCGCAACACGCGCGCAGCGGTCCGGCTCAAATCTTCAGCGAGTTTGTTGCGACGTTCGGTCTGCTGTGCGTGATCTGGGGCTGCTCGCGTCAGCGCGCCAGCGTCGTTCCGTTTGCCGTCGCTGCGTACATCACCGCCGCTTACTGGTTCACGTCCTCCACCTCTTTTGCCAATCCCGCCGTCACCGTCGCTCGCGCCCTGTCGGACACTTTTTCCGGCATTCGCCCTCTCGACGTGCTGCCGTTCGTCGTAGCGCAATTTGCTGGAGCCATCGCCGCCACGTTTCTCTTCCGCTGGCTGGTCCCCCAGCTCGCCAGCACGGCGAAGGAAATTCTGGTCTCTCACTAAGGGTGGCGCGTTCGGGTGTTATGGCGTGGTGGCGCCGGCAAAGAAGTCGGGATCTTTTACGGTGATTTTGTATTTGGCTTTTTCCTTGGCGAGGAGCGCGTCGTTTTCGGCTGGGGTGGCGCCCTGGCTGAAATAGGCTTTGTACAGAATGCGTTGTTGATCGTCGATCCAGATCGCCCAAATTTCCGGGGGAATGTTGGGATCGCCGGCGTAATTTTGCACGTGCTGCAGGTCGTTCATTTTTGCTTTGGCGAGTTGATCTTTCCAGGGCTGCTGCTTATCGAGATGCAGCTTGATGGCTTCCTGGGCGACGGCGTTCTGCAAGTAAACGCGCTCCAAGAGTCCGGTCAGGCCGGTTTTGTAGCTGTTGCGGGTGGCCGGCGGAACTTTTTTGAGCATGTTCCAGGCTTGCTGCGCGGTGACTTCTTTACCGTCGAAGACGGCGACGACGCGATTGGGATCATCGCGTGCGACATTTTCGGGGCCTTTGGGGTGCAGGCCATTTTTCGCGGCGTAGCCGGCGGGCGGGCCGGAGCAGGAGTCGCTGATCCATTTGCCGGTGAATGATTCGGTGACGGTGCCGATGGCGGGGACATGGCTGGCGAGTTCCACGGTGCCCTGAAAATTTTCGGCGTCGATGCGTTTGAAGGTGTTGGTCTGCACGTAGCCGAGCGTTCCGTCGGCATTTTTACAGGTGACGTGCATGGTGAACGCCTGACCGGTGGATGAAATTTGTTTGGAGCAGTTCGGCGCGTTGGTTTCGACCTTGGATACAAAATCCTGTTTCAAAGGGCACTGGCTGGACTTGCGGTCGCTCCCGGCTTTTCGCTTCTCGATGGCCTTGCGTTCGTTGGCTTCATACTCGGCCATGGCTTTGGCGCGCTGCTCGGGTGTGTAGTTCTTGGTTATTTCCTCCATGGATTTTTTGCTGGCCTCGTAGCTGACGTCGGTGTTGGAGGTGTGGATATGCAGCTCCCAGAGGCCGGGCTTGAGATCGAGCGGCACGATTTTGGCGTCGGCGGCGTTTTGGGCGAAGGTGTGGCCGGGCGAGCCAATTTCGGCAGGGAGGAAAAGACACGCCCCGATTCCAATCGTAAGTAAGAGAATCACGGTCTTCGGCGCAGGAACATGGGTGTCGTGCCCCTCGCGCGGAGATGGATTGGCGAAGCGACCCGCGAAAAAAACTCAGTCGTATGACATTCCGGCAAAAAATATCATCGAGGGTTTCCCGTCCTGGAAGAGCAAAAAATAGATGGCTTGGCCGCGATCCAGGTCTCCCAAGAAATCCATATTTTCGACGACCATTTCGCGAGTGGGTCGGTCGGTACCGTACAGCTCTTGCAGTCTTTCTGGCGCTAACGGGAGAGCGACGCCGAAATCCGGTTTGGCGCCGACGCGCTGAACGTCGAGAATGGACCGGGTCCCGTCCGCGTCGGAGGCTTCGAGGGCTTCTTCGATGGATGCGTGTTGCTTGCCGGGAGACGGCACCGGTGAATCATCAAATTCAAACGCCGGGAACGGAACAACCGGATGGTAGCGGCCCGCTTCAAATTCCCGGATTCGAAGAGCCTGCAAGGCACGGTCGATATCAGGCTCATAAGGAACAGCGTAGTAATAACTGTGTCCGCCCATCTTTCGCCTCAGCCAAAGGTCGAGCTGCTGGCACACTTTTTACCATAGTCGTGGGCTGTATTCGATTGCTGGAATGGGCCCTGATCGCTCTTGCCGAGTACCCTACGCAAGAGGATTGAAATCACCCGATTTACCAGCAAAAGCGCAATACGTCTAGTACCTGCGTACCGAAATGGACCCTTAGAATTGAGGCTTTAGGCCTATTGGTTGGAATGGGGGATACGCCTACTCTAACTGCGTAATTAGGGAGGAGTGTCCTGTGGCATCAAAAGAGCGACGTGCAACGCGGCGTTTCCTAATGCGTCTGCCGCTTACGGTCCGGTGGACGGACGAAAGCGTCGTTGGCGAGGCCGCAACGGAATCACGGGAAGTCAGTTCCCGAGGCCTCTATTTTCACTTGCCCAAGGGATTGAAGAGCGGCTCGCCGGTCGAAATCGTGATGACTTTGCCCCACGAATTGACCCAGGCGGGACCGGTACGCGTGCGGTGTTTCGGGCGCGTCCTGCGATCCAGTTCGGAGAACAGCGGCGACGTGGGAGTAGCAGCGGCGATCGAGCGTTACGAGTTCATGCGTAACAGCGAAACGGCTGCGTAAACGAGTTTGCGGTAGCGTGACGACGAGATTCTTACCCAGACCCTGCGGAGATGGGTAGGAAGGCCGGCGGGCTTGGGTCCCTCAGCCTAGCCCCCGGCCAGTTCTTTATTGGTGGGACGTTTTTTCATTCCGGCGGGAAATTCCATGTCAAATTGTGATGGGCGAGCGGTGATTTGTCGACGCTTGCGGCGAAGGCCGCGCAAGCCGAAGTGGACTAGAGGCGGGCACGATGGCTGCGGGGCTAAAGCCCCTAGGTAATTTGCGGGTTTACGGCGGGGCTGAAGCCCCGCCCTTCCGGATGCCGCGGTTGCTATGATTTTCTTCACGAATGATTGTGGCTCTCGAACGTGAAAAGCAGATCCCTCGCTGCGCTTCGGGATGACAGGACTTGCTTGGAGTTACTTGGATGGTCGTGGCGGACGGAAGGCTTCAGGGGCTAAAGCCCCTACGTAATTTGCGGGTTTACGGCGGGGCTGAAGCCCCGCCCTTCCGGATGGCGGGGCCGCCATGATTTTCTTCGCGAATGATCGTGGCTCGCGAGCGTGAAAAGCAGATCCCTCGCTGCGCTTCGGGATGACACCCATCTATGGCTGAGATGGTGGGAAGAATTTAGAATTCGCGGCGGGGTGGGGCTTGGTCTTCGCCTACGCGGCCGATGGAGATATCGGCGATCAGCATGTTTTCGCCTTTCATGATGGGGACACCGGCGACGCGGCGCAGGATGGCGATTTGGCCGATATGGGTTAGGGCGTCGGCGATCGGGCCTTGAAAGAGTCGATCCATGGAACATTGCACTGGCGCGCCGGAGGCGAGGTAATCGTCGAACTTCTTTAAGGCAGCGAAGAAGCGGGTTTTGCCTTCTTCCCAGGAAACAACCGGAGCGGGTTCCCATTTGGGCGCGCCGATCGCGTAAGAGAGAGACCAGTTCACCAGGTCGCCGAGGTGGGCCAGAAGCTCGTCCGGTGTGCGGCAGGTTTCGGTGGCGCGGAAGCGGCCGAATTCCTCGGTCGCGCCGCGCATGGCTCGGCTGCCGCGATACGCGATGGTGGCGAGAGAGTGGCGCAAAATGTGACGCTCGGAATCGTTGATGTTGGTGACCGGCTCAGTGCTCACGGATTTTTCCTGCCTTGTGGTTGAATTTCGAATCCAGCAATCATCAGAAATCGCAGCGAAAAAAGCCACGGATTTTTTGCGGCGGACGGAAGATTTGAAGTTCCTGCGTATACTGTGGACATGCATTCGGAAAGTCAGATTCTGGGGGCGCTGCGGAAGTATTGGGGATACGACTCGTTCCGGCCCTTGCAGGAAAAAATTGTGCGGAGTTTGCTGGGCGGGCGCGACGTGTGCGTGGTGATGCCGACCGGCGGCGGGAAATCTTTGTGCTACCAGTTGCCGGCGGCGTTGCTGGCGGATCGTACCGTGATCGTGATTTCGCCATTGATTGCCTTGATGCAGGATCAGGTGGCACAACTGACGCAGATGGGGATCCCGGCGGCGCTTTTGAACAGCACGATTCCGGCGGGGGAGCAGCGGGAGATTCAGCGCAACGCGATCGCGGGGTCGTATCGGCTGCTTTATCTTTCGCCGGAGCGATTGGCGCGGGAAGACACGATCGCTTGGCTGAAGCGCGTGCCCATTTCATTTTTTGCGATTGATGAGGCGCATTGCATTTCGGAGTGGGGTCACGAGTTTCGTCCGGATTACCGGCTGATGAGTTCGCTGCGGAAAAATTTTCCAGAGCGGCCGATTGCGGCGTTCACGGCCAGCGCGACGCAGCAGGTGCGGCACGACATCATCAATCAGTTGGCGATGCGGGAGCCGGACCGTTATATCGCCAGTTTTCACCGGCCGAATCTGCGGTATTTCGTGCGGGAATGCGGCGGGTCGGAACAGCCCGAGATGCTGGTGCGGGCGCTGGCGAGTTATCGCGGCAGCAATGTGATTGTGTATTCACCGACGACCAAGCGGGTGGAAGAGACGGTGGATTTTCTGAAGGCGAATGGCATCAAGTCGATCGGGTATCACGGGAAAATGACCACCGAGCAGCGCACGCGGAATCAGGAACGGTGGATGTCCGACGAAATTCCGGTGCTGGTGGGGACGCTGGCGTTTGGGTTGGGGATTAACAAGGCGGCGGTGCGGGCGGTGATTCATCTGGCGCTGCCGAAATCGATTGAGCAGTTTTATCAGGAGGCGGGGCGCGCGGGACGCGATGGGCTGGCGGCGGATTGCGTGCTGCTGTGGCGCAAGCGAGATGCGGGTTTGCTGGCGCATTTTATCGGGCAATTGACGGATCAGCAGGAAGTGAATCGGGCGTGGGAGCGTTACAACACGATCAAGCGATTTGTGGAGTCGGCGAATTGCCGGCACCGGCAGATTTGCCAGCACTTTGGGGAGAATCCGAAGTGGGAGTCGTGCGACGCGTGCGATGTGTGCGGCAGCACGATTGGGTGGTTGGCGGCTTCGCGCGCGCCTTTGACCAAGCCTTCGCGGAAGCGGGGGAAGACGGCTGCGAGGAGTTATGTGCCGGCGGAAGTGGATACGTCTGCGGCGGGATTTTCGTTTACGCGCGGGTCGAGGTCGGAGGCGGATAAGAGTTGGGCTGCGGCGGCGGGGCTTCGGGTGATGCGCGGCGGGATGGCAGTGAATCGCGTTGGTGGGGCTCGGCCAAGAAGAAGAGTGAGGTGCGGGCCGGAGATGGCGGGGCTCGCGGCGCGAACGTGCGGTACTCGGGGGAGCCGGGGGCGGATGATGTGGATCCGGAGTTGAGGGAGTATTTGCGGGAGTGGCGGCGGGTTACTTCGAAGGAGATGGGGACGGCGGCGTTTATTGTGATGCACGATTCGTCTTTGAATGAATTGTGCCGGGTGCGGCCGAGGACGCTGGAGGAGTTACGGGGCGTTTCGGGATTTGGGGAGCGGAAGACGGAATTGTATGGGCCGCAGATTTTGGAGGCGTTGGAGAGATTTCGGAATGGGGCGCGGGCTCGGGGCGAGACTTAAGGCGAGGCTGGGTGGCTTCGCGTGGGTGTGTGCTTGAAGTTGACGAAGGCTCGCGCGAAAAGGCCGCGCGAGCGGTAGCGCTTCGCGCGGATTTATTATGTCGGAGCTGAAGCTCCGACCCCCTAAAGCCAACGGCGGCGAGGCTTGCGCGTCAGGCTGCGCTTGAAGTGTGGGAAGGCTTGCGCAGAAGGCGCGCAAAAGGAAATTCTCACGAAAGGCTTTTTTAGGCGGGGCTGAAGCCCCGCCGTTCCTTTTACGGCTTGCTTGTCGGATGCGACATGCGAGACCGGGTCGTGAAAAGCGGATCCCTCCCGCCTTCGCGTTAATTCTGCTTCGGCGCGCCTATGCGCTGCGCTTCGGGATGACAACGGTTTTGTAGTGCGGCCAAGAATATCGCGACGCGCGGAATCGTGGGCATCTTGGAGAGTTAGCGGCTGATGCGGCCGGCGAAGATTGTTAGGTTTTCCAGGGCTGAGGAATTTGGGGCGGCGTTGGCGGGTGCTGGTGATTGGGCTGCGCTCGCGCCCCAGGTAATGGCTTCGCGGGTTTTGGCTTCGGGGGCGGTGTCGAGGAAGTGGACTTGGTCGCCGTTGCGTTCGATGCCTAGTTTGGCCCAGATGGCCTGCAGGTCGACTGGGTAGGGTTGGTCTTTCATTTTTTCGTAGAGGGGCATTAGGACTGCGACGCCTGTCGCGTGGTCGCCTACCGTCAGAGCTTTTTCCAAATCCCAATCCTGTTGAATGTTGCCGCCGGCGTCCAGGATTCCGCGCAGGGCGTCCTGCAGGCCTTTCTGGTTATTTGTTTTTTCGTGAATTTCGATGTCGGCTAGCAGGCAGAAGAGCGCGCCGCCCCAGTAGGTGCGTCCCCAGGTGTGGGTGTGGTCGAGACCTTCGTCGCCTTTGCCCGGAAGACCTTTGGGCATGTCGCGGACGACTTCGAACCACATTTGATTCGCATCCATGTGCCGCATACGGACGCGGGCGAAGGGTTCGACGTAGACCGAGATGCCTTCTTCGATCCAGTGGTGGCGATCGTCGACGTCGGGGAAGGCGAGGTGAATCATTTCGTGGGTGAGCATCCAGTCGTCGGCGAAATCGGACCAGGTGGTGTCGGCGCCGACGTGGATGGCAATGCGGCTGCCGCGATCGCCCCAAGTTCGGCCGCCACGAACTCCGGTGCCGCTGGTGGGGATGAGGTGGAGGTTGGTGTGCGCGACGGGGAAGCGGCCGTAGTAATTGGCGACGGCTTCGGCGGACCATTGAATCCATTTTTGGACGTCCTCTTTGGGGGCGTGGAGCGCGCCCTCTTCGGTGGTGACGTCGATGCGGGAGTTGCCGATGAGGACGGTGGAGGTCACGGTGTCTGCAGGATACGCGCAGGCGGCTGCGAAGAGAACCAGGGGTGCGAGGAGTTTGGCGATTCGGCGCGTTTCATACATTGAGGCTCCAATTGCGGATGGGTGGCCCAGATTTCATTCTAGTGGAGATTCGAGTTGGGAGGGAAAGGATGGCTTCAGGGGCTGAAGCCCCTCGTGTTTTGCGAATTTTACGGCGGGGCTGAAGCCCCGCCCTTCCAGGTACTACGCGTTCGTGACTTGCGTTTTGTTTTGCGAGCGGGCGATTAGGGTGTCGAGGGCGAATTTTCCTGGGCCGAAGACCAGGATGATTAGACCTACGAACCAGAAGATGAAGGGGTCGGCGGCGACGAATTTGTTGGGGTCGGAGAAGAAGGACATGAAGGCTTCGCGGTCGGCGGTGATGTAGGCGGTGGTCATATCGATGAAGATGCCGAGGGCGGCGATGCGCGAGAGCAAGCCGAAGGCGAGAAGGAAGCCGCCGACGAATTCGAAACTGGCTACGAAGGCGGCGGTGAAGGCCGGGGCGGGAAGGCCGAGGCTCTGAAAAAATGAGGTGAGGTTGGCGAGGCCGTGAAGTTTGTGCCAGCCGTTCACACCGAACTGCAGGCCCCAGTAGAGGCGGACGGCCAGAAGAAACAGCGGCTGCAATGAGTTGCAGACCCAGACGAAAAGGGCGTGAAGGCGTTTGATTGGTGCGATGACATTACTCATTTCCAGGGCGCTCTCTTTTTGAAATTTTAATTCGTCCGGCTAGGATCTGGTGGAACTTTTGGTCCAAGGATAAAACCAGCCGAGTGTTGACCAGGTTTGAAACCATTTCTGAATCAGCAGCGGACGCTCGGACGCAGGCGTGGCGCTGGTGCGCAGACCCTCGGCGATGGCGGCGTTCACGGATTTTCCGTCGCGCAGAAGCGTGAGGATTGCGTATTCCTCAGCTTCGAGGCGGCGGAAGTAGACTTCTTCGCCCATGCGATGGACCGCCAGAAAAATGCGGCTCGGTTTGGTGCCGGCGATGGCTTTCACGCGTTTGCTTTTGTGGCGTTCGCTGATGGCGTTGCTGGCGACGCTGACGTCGTCGGCATCTTTGCGCACGGCGAGCAGCAAATCGTCAACCGCGTAGCGCAAATCGAGCAGGTGAACGTAGGGCTGCAGGCGAAGGCGCAATTTCGCGGGATTGGCCTCAGCGAGGTCGGCGGCGGTGAGTGGAGCTTCGCGCTTGCCATCGAAGGCATTAATTTCCGCCCATTCGAGGCGAACCATGTCGAGGGCGAGCTGCTGGCGCGGGCCGGCGTATTTGGGATGCTTGCGCAGCCAGGCTTCGAGCTGCGAGCCGATATTGCGCATGGTGAATGATTTCGACGGGCAATCGTTTAGATAGGCTTGGGCCACTTTGTCGAACGCGCGGGTGCCGAGCACGGCGCGGAGCCCGGGAAAATCTTCGGCGAAGCCGGAGAGGACGCGGAACCAGTATTGGCGATTGTAGATTTCCATCCGCTCGAAGGAAGTGAGGCGGTCGTTGGGCTTGATGATGCGGTTGGCTACTTTGCGCAGCGAGCTGCCGTCGGGCGCGGTGTTGCGCATGCGTTCGGAAGGCGTGAGCGGAGTCATGACCGCGGCGGCCATCTGGCGCTGAATCGTTAACAAGTCCATGCGCAGGTTCATACGGCAGTGGCCAGCGAAGCGCTGGCGAGGAATTTATTGGCTTTGAGGGCTTCGCCGTGGACTTCGTCGAAGGCCGGAATACTATCGTCCCATTCGAGGAGGGTGGCGGTGTGGCCCACGCGTTCGATGGCGCGGGCGTAAAGTTTCCAGACCGGATCGATGACGGCGTGGTCGTGAGTATCGAGAATATATTTGCGGTATTTGGAATGGCCGGCGATGTGGATTTGGGCGACGCGTTCGGCCGGGACACCATTCACGTAGGTGAAGGGATCGAAACTGTGATTCTGCGAAGAGACGTAGATATTGTTGACGTCGAGCAGAATTCCGCAATCGGCGCGCTCGACGACTTCATTCAGAAATTCCCATTCGGTCATTTCGGAGACGTGAAATTCGGCGTAGCTGCTGACGTTTTCGACGGCGATGGGAATTTCGAGGAAGTCGCGAACTTCGCGGACTTTCTGGGCGGTGATGCGCGCGGCTTCGAAGGTGTAGGGCATGGGCAGCAGATCGTGGGTGTAGCGGCCGTCGACGCTGCCCCAGCAGAGATGATCGGAGAGCCAGGGAGTCTTGGTGCGCTTGACCAGATCTTTCAGGCGGCGAAGATGTTCGCGGTCGGGGCGCTGGGCGGAGCCGAAGTACATGGAGACGCCGTGCTGGACGACTTTGTATTGCTCGAGAATCTGATCGAGGATGCGCAGCGGGCGGCCGCCATCGATCATGAAATTTTCGGAGATGATTTCGAACCAGTCGACCACCGGTTTGCGGGTGAGGATGTGGCTATAGTGTGGAACGCGCAGGCCGATGCCGATTCCGTAATCCGTGTGGCCGTTGAATCGATTTGCCGGCATTCCTATAAAACTCCGCAGATTTATTTCGAGGCGAACTTTTTGCTGAGAAGCGAGAGGCAAAAACTCAGACGCTGGGGGCCGAGGCCGTTGACGGTCCCAACCCCCAACATCCGAAAAATGCGGGTTGAGAGTTAGGCCTTGGGCATCTTGGAGCCGTCGGTTGCGCAGCCGCCCTTGCCCTTGCAGGAATTCTTGCCCTTGCAGCCATTGTCCGAGGATTTACATCCGCCATTTCCCTTGCAGGAGTTCTGACCCTTGCAAGCATGCTTTTCCTTCACCTTGCTGTCATCGGCCTTCTGATCGGACTGCACGCCGTGCATGCCCGACAGGAGATTCGACGCTTTGACCGACGGAGTGGTACCGGCGATCAAACCCGCGAGTGCCGCACCAGCGATCAGGGCCTTCTTTGACTTTGTCATTTGCTATTACCTCCGGTTGATTTGAACTGAACATCCGTACTGATACTACGCGGTATCAGGGAACAACGGATTTCCCTGGATGGTTTTTTTGATGTGGCTGGGTTGGATTACAAACACCCGGGCATAACCGGGAATTTCGCCCGAAGCATACACCCGCGGAAATGCCCGAGACAATGATTTTTGGTACGTGGAAGACATGCTCATAACTAGACCGAACCGGGTCGCCCGCGTACCCCCGTGTGATTCCCAGGCGAACAAAAGGGTACGGGTTTTTCAGGCTGGAGTCGGTCAAGACCATAGACGCGCGCCGATGGAAAACGTTTTTATTGGTCGAGTTAATTGCCGGCACCTGCGGAAATGGATGATGCGGCTAGAAGCCGGTCGATTTTGGCCGGTAGGTCGGCGGGTTTGAAGATGGGTGGGGAGCAGGTGCGACTGGTGCAGATGAAGGCGGCCGAAACCTTCAGGCTGGGATATTGGACGTCAGGATTGGGCAGGCGGCCGGCGGGGCCTTGGGTGGGGTCCCACCATTCGAGGCGTTTGTAGCTCGAGGGATATTGCAGGGCTTGGACGAACAGGGCGCGGGCCGCAGGATCAGATTTGGCGCCGACGATGGTCAGGTGCAGAGGTTCGCTGGAAAGTTCGAAATCGGCGAGGAGCGGGCCGGCGGCGGGAAGGCGGAAGACGACCGGGTCGGCGGCGACGTAGCGCATGGCGCGGTCGGCGATTTGTTTGTAGGTGGCGTTGGCGGTGATGTGGAAAAGCATGTTGGCGGTGCGTACTACGTCAATATTTTCGTCGCGTTGGGGATGCGGTGAGTAGGCCCGGTCAGTGGGAGCTTTGGAGCTGTCGAAGCCGGCGCCGTCGTGATCCTGAAAATTGGTGTTGATGAATTTCATGGTGGATTCGGCGCGGGCCAGCCACTGGCGGTCGGCGGTGGCGCCGTAGAGAGCCAGGAAGGCGCGAGCCATGGCGATGTTGTCGCCGAGGTACGGGCCGTTGGCATCTGCAGTGCCATGGCGAAAACCGCCGCCGGGCAACGAGCGATTGGCGACGATCCAGTTCGTGGCGTGCAGCGCGTCGTCGAGAACGGACTGATCGCCGGTGGCGGCGTAGAGCGCGACCAGGCCGTTGATGGCCCAGCCGTTTTCGCGGGCGTAAATGTGCTTGTCGACGCGCGGGATGCCCTGGGCGCGGCGATGGGCGTCGTCGAGCGCGAAATAATCGGCGCTGTGGTGGCCTTCGATCACGTCGGCATCCTGGCTGGTGTAGAAGGCGCCTTGCGGCGAAGTGAGAAAAGTTTTGAGGAAGCGGCGAATTTCCTGCGCGGCGTGCAGATATTTGGGATCTTGAAATTGGGCGTAGGCCAGCGAGTAGATGCGCAGATTTTCGGCCTGCATCTGCATGATTTTTTCGAAATGCGGAGAGTTCCAGTCGCCGTCGGTGGAGTATTGATAGACGCCGCCCCAGGCGGGATCGAGCAGGTGAAGTTGCTGATCGAGAGTTTGACGCGCCATTTGCTCGGCCTGCTTGTTGTGGTCGCGGCGGGCGAGAACCATGGCGTATTCGACCGAATCCCAATCGAGAAATTTCTGATCGGTGCCCCAGCTGCCGAATTTGGAATCGTAGCCAGCGAAATAATTGGTGGTGAGTTTGGCGCGCAGCGGGGAGGCGAGGATCGCGTTCGCGGGAATAATTAATTTTGGCGCGGCCTGGACGGAGGGGCCGGGCGAAGGATCGTCGATGATGGCTTGGAGCAGGGAAGACATTTCGTCGGGCGCGAGATAGCCCTGGCGTTTGACGATTTCCTGGCCGTCGGCGTTGAAGACGATGGTGGCGGGCCAGCCGAAATCTTCGTAGCGAGTGGAAAGATCGGGGCGGGAATCTTGATCGGCTTTCACTGCGATGTAGCGGCTTTGCAAAAGTTTGATGACGTTGGGATCGCTGTAGGTGTTGGCGTCCATGACGTGGCACCAGTGGCACCAGACGGCTTCGAGATCGAGGAGGACGAAACGGTTTTCGCGTTTGGCGTCGGTGAAGACTTGGTTGGACCAGGGTTGCCAGTTTAGGTGGGGCTTGGACCCGGTGTTGGGAGCGCCGGCTTGGGCGAAAACGGGAGCCGGGGCGAGCAGGAGCAGTAAGAGCGAAATTCGGAATAGTCGTGTCATGGGAGTTCCCTGGCGATAGTACGCCCATTGGTGGAAGTTGGATTTGATGCCGGGGGCGAGCGTGCGCATGAGTTACAGAAAAACGTGTCAGCGCGGGCAAGAAGGAGATCCTTCGTCGCAAAATGCGGTCCTCTGGATGACGGCCAAAAACGGTTTGGGTTGAAGGACTGGCGACTAGGAGAAACGGATCGTTGCAAGGCACCGTGTGGAATTCTTGTGCGCCGTTTCTGTTTCGGCACGGCAGATGCGGGGCCCTGACGAAACCCGCCGGTGTTTGAGGCGCATCTTCGCGCGTGAGCGTGGCTCCGGGAGGGTAAACAGCAGATCCCTCGCTGCGCTCGGGATGACAGTGTTGCTGGTGATGATGCGATAAGAGGTTTACGCGGCGTAACGCGATCGCGCTAAAATGTGCGGTAGTCGTGGAATGAAATTCAGTTTGCGCCTCTCCCAGCCCCGCGCACATCTAAGGAAACATGCGAACTGATCTGGATGGATCGAAGCAGGCTCCGTTGAAAGTTTTTGGCGCGCCGGGGTGCGCGCCGTCGTATTCGATACGAGATTTTTTGCATCGCAGCGATATTCCGTTCGAATGGACGGAGTTGCATTCGGACGCGGAAGCGCAGGAAAAAGTGGGCGTTCCGGGCTTGCACGATGAAAGGCTGCCGGTGGTTTTCTTTCCGGATGGCACGCGATTTGACCGGCCGACGGTCCGGCAAGTTACCGAGAAACTGGGATGGTTCCACGATCCGACTCGCAGCGAATACGACGTGGCGATTTATGGTGCAGGCCCGGCGGGATTGAGCGCGGCGGTGTACGGCGCGTCGGAAGGGCTGAAAACGGTGCTGATCGAACGCAACGCGATCGGTGGGCAGGCCGGAACCAGTTCGAGGATCGAAAATTATTTGGGATTTCCGGACGGGATCAGCGGCGCGCAATTGGCGGAGCGCGCGCGGAACCAGGCGATCAAATTTGGCGCGGAGATTTTGATTGCGCGCGAAGGCGTGAGCGCGGAATTCGTCACCGGTAAGGGCGTGGGAACGTTGGCGGATGGGACGAAAATCGTGGCGCGGGCGACGATCTGCACTACCGGGATCGAGTATCGAAAACTCGATTTGCCGCGCGAGCAAGAATTTTTCGGGCAGGGTTTGTATTACGGCGCGGGATCGAGCGAAGCGGTGCTGTGCAGCGGGGAACACGTGGTCGTGGTGGGCGGAGGGAATTCGGCGGGGCAGGCGGCTTTGAATTTCCTGAAATACGCGAAGCAGGTGACCATTGTGGTGCGCGGTGACGCGCTGAAGGATACGCTGTCGCAATATTTGGTGGATCGGGTGCTGTCGTCCCCGAACATTACGGTGATGACCAACACCAGCGTCACCGGACTGTTTGGCGGCAGAACGCTGGAGTGCATCGAGCTTACCAACGACCGAACGGGCCAGAAGCAGCAGATTCCGACGAAGTGGCTCTTTGTCTGCATCGGCGGTGTGCCGCGAACCGATTGGGCTGCGCAGGTGGGAATCGTTCGTGATTCGGACGGGTACCTGGTTACCGGACCGGACTTGTCGAGGGATCTGCGAAAGGAAGGGCGCTGGCCGCTGGATCGTCAACCCTATTATCTGGAAACGAATATGCCGGGAGTATTTGCGGCAGGCGATGTGCGGCATGGATCGGTGAAGAGATGTGCGTCGGCGGTGGGCGAGGGGGCGATGTCGATCGCGTTCGTGCACCGATTTTTGGCGAACGGGTGACCTGGCGTTTGTGCGCTGAAACGCGGCGCGGTTATTGGGCGGCGATGACGTCCGAGACCAGCTGCAGCAGGCCGTGAATATCGAGGCCGGGATAGCCTTGAGTGACGCCGAAGCGGACGATGACCAAGTGCTGCGACGGAATCACTACGATGCGCTGGCCGAAATTTCCTGAGGCGTAAAATGAATCGGCAGGCATTCCGGCTTGGATGCGCTCGTGCGCGTCTTCTGCATTTCCAGCGTTGACCCAAAACCCCGCGCCGTAATCGGAATCGAGCGTCGGCTTAGTGGAGTAGGCTACCCACCCCTGCGGCAGGATGCGGTTTCCGTTTACAACTCCATCATCGAGATAGAGCTGGCCGAAGCGGGCCCAATCGCGCGCGGAAGCGTAGAAGCGCGTGGAGCCGACGGGAGTTCCGGCATGATCGAAATCCATGGCGACGTGGCGCATGCCGACGGGTTCAAAAAGGCGCGTGGCGGCGAAGCGGCGGACGTCTTCGGCGTGGCCGCCGACGGCGTCGCGCACGATGGATGAAGTGATCAGCGTATTGCCGCTGGTGTATTCGAAGGTGCTGCCGGGCGCGGCTTTCAACTGGGCGCGTTCGGCGAAGGCGGCCATATCGTTTTCGCGGAAGAGCATGCGCGAAACGGGATCGAGGCCGGTGTCGTTTTCGGTGAGATTGAGGCCGGAGGTCATGCGCATGAGTTCATCGAGAGTGATGATGTTGCGCGGATCGGCGGTTGCAGCCCAGGCTTGAACGGGGGCGCGGGCGTTGACGTCGAGTTTGCCATCGCCGACCAGGATGCCGATGAGCGCGTTGATCACCGATTTGCTTACGGAGTAGGCGAGCAGCGGAGTTTCGGGGTGATGCCGGGGGCGTAGCGTTCGGCGATGATTTTTCCGTCGCGCATGACGACGATGGCGCGGACCTGGCGATGTGCGCCGGGACGAATTTCGGCGAAAGCGGTGTCGAGTGCGGCGGATAGTTTCGGATTCGTGGGCGGGATTAGGCCGCGGAGTTCTTCCGTGTGTTTGCCGACGGTAGCGGTTGCTGCGGGAGACGGTGCTAGTGCTGCGGCGTTGATGCTGCGGGCGCTGGGCTAGGGAATCGGGATCGCCGAGCAGGCAGCCGTACTCCGGCGTGTAAGTGGCGGTGCTCGGGAAGTGGCCGGCCCAGGTGGTGACGACGCTTTTGCGGGTGGGATCGAGGGTGAAATTCAGACGGTTGACCAGAACTTTTAGGCCGGGATTGGATTTCACTTCTTCGGCGAAGACACGATCGACCGGGAGACCGGAAATGAAGACGCCGCCGCAGAGTGTTTGGCTGGCGACGGCGGTGCCGACGCGGATGGACGGCGCGATGCGAAACGCAAAGCAAGACCACAGAAAATGAGGATGAAGGAAAGAAGAGCCGCTAGCCACCAGACTACTCGACCGGATTCGGGCTTCCTCAAATTGAGCTCCCTACTGACGTGCCAGTTCTTGCATCGCTGGCGCGGCACGGGTTCGTCATCTTATACGTCCCGTGCGGGAATTTTGTTTCCGCAGCGGGCGCAAAAACCCGGCTGGGCAAATCAAAGTCGCGAGCGGAGATCCGGCGCGAACGCGGCTAAGAACTTCTTCATTGGCAGGTGGCGTGGCGCCGGGTTGGGAGGCGACCCAGGCGCCGATTTCGCTCGCGGCTTCGTTGATGACTTTCAGCGATGAGCCGCGGAGGTAGTGGTGCACCAGCGCGGCGGCAAAGGCGTCGCCGGCGCCGACCGTATCGGAAACTTTAATGCGCAAGCCTGGGTGGGTGTGGCTATCGCTGCGGGTGTAGAGGGTGCTGCCGTTTTCGCCATGGGTGACGCAGACCATTTCGACGCCGAAGGCGCCGAGCAGCCAGTGCGCGGATTCTTCGGTGGTTTTGGCTGAAGATTCGAAAACGCGAACCAGCGTGGCGAGTTCATCGTCATTGCATTTGACGATGTTGGAGCAGCGGATGGATTCGTCCAGCACGGCGCGGGAGTAGAAATTCTGGCGCAGGGTGACGTCGAAGACGCGCAGCGCCGAAGGCGGAGTCCAGCGCAGAAAAGTGCGGACGGTTTCGTGCGAGACGTGCGCGCGCTGGGAGAGCGAACCGAAACAGACCGCGTCGGCGTGGAGGGCGAGATCCTGCCACTCGGGCGTCCATTCCATAAAATCCCAAGCGACGGGCGCGATGATGTCGTAGCTGGGCTGGCCGTCGGCGGCGAGGTTGACGACGACGGTGCCGGTGGGATGCGCGGCGTCGGATTGCACGTGAGAAAAATCAACCTGTAGGCGGGTGAGGCAGTCGCGGGCTTCGAGGCCGAGCACATCGGTGCCCAGGCGGCTGGCGATGACGCCGTTATCGCCGAGCAGATGAGTCATGTAAGAAAAATTGGCGGGAGCGCCGCCGAGTTGTTTTTTGCCGGGGAACAAATCCCAGAGGAGTTCGCCGAGGCCGATGACCGTGTAGGACTTGGGTGCCATGGTTTCGATTGGGCCGCGAACGAAGGCGCGCGGCGAAGAACGAATCGATGCTGTGTTGCGGGCATCATACTAAAACAGGCGGGTGAAGGTGGCTAGCGATTTGCTTGCTGCGGCTGGGTGGCGAGCAGCGGCGGGTTTCGCTGGTGTAGGCCCGGAGCGGCGGTGCTATGATGCTGGAGATGGATTCTGTGTGGCGGAAATCCCAGGCTTATTGGTCGTATCGACGCTGCTGTCGTTGTCCGCGCATGCGCGGGTCTGGCTAGATCGAACGAAATTTTCGCATCGTACGATTGGCCAACCGCTCACCTGAGCGGTTTTTTTATGTCTAAATTGAATGGAATGAGGAATCGATGACTCAAGATTCGGCGGGAAATGTGGCGCTGGAAAAACCGATTGGAATTTATTACGAGCATCCGGATTGGTTCCGGCCGCTGTTTCAGCAGCTGGACGCGCGCGGCGTGAACTGGGAGAAAATCGATATTCGGGATCATTCGTATCGGGCGGGCAGCGGCCGAGCGCCGTATTCGCTGGTGTTCAACCGCATGAGTCCTTCGGCGTGGCAGCGCGGGTTGGGTGACGCGATTTTCTACACACTGAATTATCTGGCGCATTTGGAAGCGCAGGGCGTGCGGGTGATCAACGGCTTCAAGGGATTTACCACCGAGACGTCGAAGGCGCGGCAGCTGGAGTTGCTAGAAGGGCTGGGGCTGGGCTATCCGCGGGCGGTTGTGATTCACAATCCGGCGCAGGCTTTGGCGGCGGCGAAGGAGATCGGATTCCCGTTGGTGGTGAAACCGAATATCGGCGGCAGCGGCGCGGGGATCGTGCGTTTTTCGAAGGCCGAGGATTTGCAGCGTGCGGTGGAGGCTGGCGAGCTTTTCTTTGGAATCGATTCGACGGCGCTGGTGCAGGAGTTTTTTCCGGCGCGGGATTCGGTGATCACTCGCGTGGAAATTCTGGGCGGGAAATATTTATATACGATTCAGATTCACACCACCGGGGAAACTTTTGATTTGTGTCCGGCGGATATTTGCATGAACGCGCGAGGAGAGGCGCTGACGCGTATCGCCTGTGCGGTGGATGCGCCGAAGACCGGGTTGAAGGTGGAGGCGTTCGAGCCTCCGGCGCAGATGAAGCGGGACGTAGAGCGGATTATGGAAGCGGCGGGGATCGACGTGGGCGGGGTGGAATCGGTGATCGACGATCGCGATGGGCGCCGGCTGTATTACGACATCAACGCGCTTTCGAATTTCGTGGCGGATCCGGAGCGGGTGATTGGATTCAATCCTTACGCGCGGCTGGCGGATTATTTGATCGAAGAAGCGCGGCGCAACGAAACGCGGCAGCGCGCCGCGGAATTGACGCGTACGGGAGCGACGCGATGAGGTACGGATACTGGCTGCCGGTGTTTGGCGGATGGCTGCGCAACGTGCAGGACGAAAATATGGATCCGAGCTGGGCGTATGTAAAACGGCTGGCACAACGCAGCGAAGAGCTGGGTTTCGATCTGACGCTGATCGCGGAATTGAATTTGAATGACATCAAGGGAGTAGAGGCGCCGTCGCTCGATGCGTGGTCGACGGCGGCGGCGCTGGCGGCGGTGACGGAAAAGATCCGAGCTCATGGTCGCGGTGCGGCCGACGTTTCACTTGCCGGCGCTGCTGGCCAAGCAGGCCGCGAACATCGACCAGATCAGCGGTGGACGGCTTTCGCTGAACGTGGTGTCTTCCTGGTGGGCAGACGAGGCGAAGAAATACGGGGTAACTTCGAGCAGCACGACGACCGTTATGCGCGGACCAGCGAATGGCTCGATGTGGTCGACGGAGTGTGGACACAGAATCGATTTTTCGTACACGGGGAAATATTATCGCGTCGAAGATAACGTGCTGGAGCCAAAGCCGGTATCGCGTCCGCGGCCGACGATTTATGCGGGCGGGGAGTCTCCGGCGGCGAAAGATTTGATCGCGGAGAAGGCGGACGCGTATTTGATGCACGGCGATTTGCCGGAGCGCGCGGCGGAAAAGGTGAAGGATTTGAGCGAGCGGCGCGCGAAATTCAAAGCGGAGCCTTTGAAGTTTGGAATTGCGGGTTACGCCATCGTGCGCGAGACGGAAAAAGAAGCGCAGGAGACCACTGCATGTTGTGCTGGCTTCATGTGTTATGCCTCACAGCCGTGTTTGTTGTGATTGCTTTCGTTACGGGTTTCGGTCAGCAAACGATGATTATCGCAAATGAATGAACGATAGCGTCGCAATTTTGACGCATTATGCGCAATAGCCATCGCTGCACCACGTGCACTGTTGACCGAAGGCATGCGCACATTCAGCGAATCCCTTACTGGCAATAAAGAATGATTCGGTAAAAACCCGAACGTCTCAATGAGCTTTAAGGCATTAACCACATCACGCCACATGATTACTGATCATTGCTTGATGAATTGGATTGGTTGCGATGAAATTCATGATGAATGCGAAAAACTGCCGTGAAAATTTTGTTGTGCGCCATTGTCACCAGAAAAATGTCAGTAAAAATCAGGCACGCCCTGAACGACCATACAGCGTGACGAATTCGTCAATTCATTGACTACATTACGTCAGTTGCATCACAAGGCTATTTACAGTCAGTGATTGCATCAGGTGTTGACTGATCGATTTTTGATGTAATGACAAACAAGGATTGAGATGGCGCGCAAAATACACAGCAGCTGCCATGCATTCAATCTTAGAGTTATTTGTTCTTTGGATG
>CAWIEL010000007.1:0-19698 GCA_963835025.1 uncultured Acidobacteriota bacterium | reverse complement strand
CAAGGACCGGGTGGTGTCGGTCGCCGTCTCCAAGGCGATGGAGTTCGGGCTCAAGACCATCGCCTGCGCGTCGACCGGGAACCTGGCCAACGCCACGGCGGCGCAGGCTGCCGCGGCGGGGCTGCCGGCGGTGGTCCAGGTCCCCTACGACCTCGAGCCGGCCAAGATCCTGGGCACCAGCATCTACGGCGCGCGCGTCGTCGGCGTCAAAGGGACCTACGACGACGTCAACCGCCTCTGCTCGGAGATCGCCGGCAAGTACGGCTGGGGCTTCGTCAACGTGAACCTCCGTCCCTTCTACGCCGAGGGATCGAAGAGCTACGCCTATGAGATCGCCGAGCAGCTTGGCTGGGGAGTTACAGGCGCACGTCGTCGTCCCGATGGCCGCCGTCGTTTTCGCTGCGGGTCATGGGCAAAGACAAAAAGAACATGGCCAGCGAGATTCTGACCCGGCCAGTATTTTTTCCTTACATTCCCGGCCAGGCGTCGGCGCGGCAAAAAGTAGAATTGAATTTTCCGCGGCGGGGATCGTACCGGCAGGACGCCTTTGGGATTCAAACCCGCTTCCCTTTCGGATTTTTCGAGAAGACCCGCACGGTTTCTTCGCAAATGGAAATTCTGGTGTACCCGCGAGTGGCGCCGACGGATCACTTCTACGAAGTGCTGCCGCTGCTGAGCGGCGAAATGGCCAGTATTTTCCGTGGCCGCGGGCATGAACTGCATTCGCTGCGCGATTATCTGCCCACGGACAGCGCGCGATTTGTGGATTGGAAAGTAACCGCGCGCGCGGGACACATGGTCGTCCGCGAATTCGCCCGCGAAGACGAGCGCCGCGTGATGCTGGTGCTCGACCCATTCATCGGGCCGCCGCGCGCGGACCTGGGCGAGCTGGCGGAAGCCGAACACGCCGAAAAATTCGAACGCGCGGTTTCCATGGCCGCCTGCATCGCCTGGCATTTCAACGAAATCAATTCGGTAATGCAATTCCGCACCAACCGCCTTTCGACGCCCATGGCCCCGGCGGGCGAAATTATTTACGACGCGCTGCGCGAGTTGGCTACCATCGGGCCGGATAATTCGACGCTAGGTGGCGAATTTCTCGACGACCTGGCAACTGAGAATGAAGTCTTCAAAATCATCATCACCGCGCGTCCGCAACACACCATTCCCACAGCGTTGTGGTCGTCCTCTTATTTCGTGTTCCTCGATACGCTTTAAGGCCGTTCGGAGGACGAGATCATGTCACTCGGACAAATGATCCGGAGACCAGCGCCGTTCAACACACTGCCCCTGTGGCGAAAAGCATTGATACTCTGTTGCATCGCTTCGTTTGTGTTCGGCGTTGCGATGCTCGCCAACGTGGAACTCGATATATATCCATCAGCGCCCGATCATCCACTCGCCGCAAGGGGCGAAATCTATCCGATCAACATCAATCACGGATTTATCAGGTATGTGACGCTGCAAAACAAGACGCGCCTCGATTTATGGGAATCTAGAGCTGGATTGCTTTGCGGTCCGGCAGTGCTCGCAATGCTCTTGCTGTGGGTAACGTTCAGTGATCCGTTGAGACGCAGGCCGCCTGAGCCCCGGATTAACATGGCGCACGACTCGCGTCGGACTTGATCCGTCGCACGCGGCGTCCCGAAAATGGGAGAATACTCGCCGCATGAAAACGCATCTGGCGGGCCGCAAACTCGGGGACTTTCGCGCGCGCTTATTGAAATGGTTCCGCGCGCATCAGCGCGACTTGCCCTGGCGCGCCAGCCGCGATCCGTATCGCATCTGGGTCGCGGAAATCATGCTGCAGCAAACCCGCATCGCGGCGGTGATGCCCTACTACGAGCGGTTTCTCTCGCATCTCCCTACCATGGAATCGCTGGCGAATGCGCCACAGCAGGAAGTGCTGAAGCTGTGGTCTGGGCTGGGCTACTACAGCCGCGCGCGGAATCTGCATGCAACGGCCAAGAAAATTATGGCGGAACACGACGGCGAATTCCCGCGGGAGCCCAAAGCCGCCTTGGACTTGCCGGGAATCGGTGCATACACCGCTGCGGCGGTGCTGAGCATTGCTTACGACGTCCCGCTGGCGGTCCTCGACGGCAACGTCGCCCGCGTTCTGGCGCGCATCGACGCGATTCCCGGCGACCTGCGTGCCCCGCGCACCTGGAAAGCGCTAACCGAAAACGCCGACCGTTTGTTAGCGCGCGATTCCGCCAGCGACTGGAATCAGGCGCTGATGGAACTCGGCGAAGTGATCTGCACCCCGAAATCTCCCCGCTGCATGGTTTGTCCGGTCGTGCAATCCTGCCGCGCCTACGCCGTAGGAATCACCAACGAAATTCCCGCGCCGCGCAAGAAGCGCGCTCCGGTGGCGCAGACCATCGCCGCCTTAATCCTGCTGGATGCTAAAGGCCGAACGCTGCTGGTCAAAGATCCCGGCGCGCACGACGACGTGCTCTTTTCGCGCATGTGGCAATTCCCCGCCATCGAAATTAAGCGCGAAGCGAAATCGGAACTGGAGAAATATTTCGCAGAATCGCTCAAAATAAAAAATCTAACGCTCGAAGAATTGCCTGCGGCCCGCCACGGCGTAACGTTTCGAAGCATCACCTTGCTTCCCTTTCTGGCGCGGCGTCCCCAAACTTCCCAAGCCCCCGCGGTCGCGCACGCTGGAGCTGAAAAATCTGGGCACCGTGCCCATTTCGAGCGCCACCAAAAAACTGGCAGCAGCCGCGACTCCAGCGACCAGAAAGGGTGGCTAAAAAGCCATCTTCGCCGCTTTCGCCATAATTCATTAGGCATTTTCGCGTCCTGCCGCCAAACGTGCACCCGCACCGCGCTGCTATCATATATATGAGTCCTATGGCGTCAGCCTCCACCGCGCGCATCACCTCACCGCCGCTCCCGGCGGTGCAACGATACTTCGAGGTCTCGCTGTTCCTCCTGGTCGCCACCGGCATCATTTCGGTAATCTCCACCGGCAAGCTCGACCCGATCACCATGGCGCTGGTTCCGGTCGCACTGATTTACAAGGGCATTCGCATCTGGAAGCTGCGCGGTCCGGAACTTTCCGCGCGCGTCGCGACCGGACTGGTCCTAGGCTATTTTCTTTTTTTCCCGATCGACCTCTGGGTGATCTCCCGCAATCTCGCTGAAGGCGCGCCCAACCCAACGCTGTACGCCGCGCTGCTCGCCGCAATCCACTTGATGCTTTTCGCCACGCTGGTGCGCCTGTTTTCGGCGCGCACCAATCGCGACTTCGCGTTCCTGGCCATGCTGGCCGTCACCTGCATGCTCGCCTCGGCGATTCTCACCGTCGAGACTTCGTTCCTCGTCGCGCTCGCGATTTTTCTGGTTCTGGCCGTTTCCACGTTCGTCGCGCTGGAAATTCGCCGCGGCGCGGACAACGCCGTCTCCCCTCCGCTCGAGCCCGGTTCGCCGCTCGCCGGAAAATTAAATCGCGCGCTGGGCATCACCTCGGGATTAGTTGCCATCGGCACGCTGGCCATCGGCTCCATATTTTTCTTCGCGATTCCCCGCTTCACTTCCGGGTACCTCAGCGCGCTGAGCCTGCAGCCCAGCCTGATGACCGGATTCAGCGACAACGTCACCCTGGGCCAGATCGGCCAAATCAAGCAGAGCAGCAAAGTCGTAATGCGGATCCACGTCGAAGGCGATCCCGAAAGTAATTTCAACGTTCACTGGCGCGGCATTGTGCTCACGAATTTCGATGGCAAGCGCTGGTTCACTCCGCCGCAGCACGACCAAATCGTCATTCCCGCGGATCCCAACGGCGTCTACGAATTGAATCCGCCGCTCTTGCCCGCCGGAGATTCCTTCCGTCTGCAATACACCGTGCTGATGGAACCGATCGCTTCCGACGCGATTTTCGTCGCACCGCGCATCGAAACCTTGCAAGGCCGTTTCGGCAATGAAGCAGATCGAGTCGGCAGCAACCAAAGTAAGAATTTTCTGCTCCTCGATGACACCGGGTCGCTGAGCAATCCGATGCACAACGAAACCAAGACGCGTTATCAAGGCGTGTCCATGGTTCCATCCGTGCCGCCGGCGCAGCTGCGCATCGCTTCGACGCTTTACCCGCAGAATGTGCTGAATACCTACCTGCAATTGCCGCAGCTCGATCCGCGCATCAAGAAGCTGGCGCAACAAATCACTGCGAACGCGCCGACCGAATACGATAAAGCCGCGGCCATCGAGTCGTATTTGAAGGCACATTTCCAATACAGCCTGAATCTCAACGGCCGCCAGACCGACGACCCGCTGGCCTATTTTCTTTTCACCAAAAAATCCGGCCACTGCGAATTTTTCGCCGCGGCCATGACCGTGATGCTGCGCGACCTGGGAATTCCGGCGCGCTACGTCGGCGGATTTCTCCCGGGCGAATACAATGATGTAGGCGGCGACTGGATCGTGCGCGCCAGCGATGCGCACACCTGGGTCGAAGTTTTCTTCCCGGGCTATGGCTGGATCACTTTCGACCCCACGCCGCAGGGTGACGGGCATCGCAACGGACTTTTCAGCCGCATCGGAAAATATTGGGATTGGTTTCAATTCGCCTGGGGCGAGTGGATCATCAATTACGATTTCGGCCACCAGATGACCCTGGCGCTGGACGCCCAGAAATCCGGCCGCAACTGGAGCGAAAGCGCGCGCAAGTATTACGAAGAGAAACAGCGCTCGGCGATTAAGTTCATCCTGCAGCTCGATAAACGCGCGGAGAATTCGCGGTATTTCCTGCCCAGCCTGCTGGTCATCCTGCTGATGATCCTGCTGTACCTGCGCGGCCGCGCGCTTTTTACCTTCATGATGGCGCGCTGGAGCCTCCGCGCCCGGCGCGGCGGCAACATCACCGCTTCGCTGGCCACGCTGGAGTATCGCGAGATGCTGCGCATGCTCGAAAAGCGCGGCTGGAAAAAGTCGCCGTCACAAACCGCGCAAGAGTTTGCCGCCGCGATTCCGGATTCGGAGCTGACCGCGCCGGTGACCCAGCTCACCCAACTCTACGAATCGGCGCGCTTCGGTAATCACGCAGCGCCAGCACAACAAATGTCTTCCCTGCTGAAAATGATTCGCGAAAGCCTGCGTACCGCCACTCCTGCGCAATCGTGAACGTCACGCCCGTTTTGAAGAACGCCCAGCGCTGGAAATTCCTGCTGCTATTCGCCGTCGTCGTAACCATGGGCGCGGCGATGTTTTTTGTACCGCCGATTCCGCAGAGTGAGTCCTACCATCATTTCGCGGACACGCGTCCGTTGGGCGCAATTCCCAACGCCGGAAATGTTCTCTCAAATTTGTTTTTCCTGATTGTTGGCGTGCTAGGCCTGCGGTTGGTTTTGCGCGACCGCAAGCCCGAGGAAAAACCTCTGTTCATCGATCCCGCGGAGAAGTGGCCGTACGCCCTATTTTTTCTGGGCGTCGCCCTGACCACCTTCGGTTCCGGCTACTATCACGCCGCGCCGGACGACGCCCGTCTCGTCTGGGACCGCCTGCCGATGACGCTCGGTTTCATGTCCTTGTTAGCAGCGACAATCAGCGAACGCATTTCCGTAAGAATCGGCCTGCGATCGCTCGCGCCCTTACTGGCTTTGGGCATCGCCAGCGTTTTGTATTGGAATTTCACGCAGGACCGGGGCCAGGGCGATCTGCGTCCCTACGCGCTGGTGCAATTCGGTTCGCTCGCGATTTTGTTGTTGCTGGTGGCGTTGTTTCCTCCGCGATACACCCGCGGGGGAGATTTAGTCGTGGCGCTGGGAATTTACTTCGCCTCCAAACTTTTCGAAGCCGCGGACTCGGTGATATTCGACGCAGGCCGGATCGTAAGTGGCCACAGCATCAAACACGTGGCCGCGGCAATTTCCGCATTCTGGATTTACCGCATGTTGAAACTACGTTCGCCAACCATCGCCGAGCGAACCTAGTTTCCCCAAATAATTTTGTGGCGCGGTCGCGCGCCGATCGCCTCAGCTCAGCAAATCCGCGACGCTGATAATTTCAAACGTAATCGGATCGTAGACCACCGCGTAGCCGTCGAAATATCCGATCACGTATCCCGGCGGCGGTGGCGGCAGATACGTCAGCAGGCCCGGTGGTATCGGCGTGAAATATCCGCGATCGCCAAACGGAATGTATCCGCCGATGATAAAAACGGGCCGGCGGCCACGATTGATATAGCCAAAGTTACGGCGGTAGTAGCGGCGCATGCGGTCGTAATCTCCGGGGCGCCAGTTGTACGGCGGCGGGCGATATCCCGGCGGTCGTGACGGCGGACGGTATCCCGGTTTCCCAGGCTGCGGACGCGGTCCCGGAAGCGGCGTCGGACGCACCGGGCGATTGATCGGTTTTCCCGGCTGAGGCTTCCCCGGCCCCGGCACGGGTTGAATCGAGGGACGATCTCCCGGCTTGCCCGGCTTCGATGGCGGCCGCGAAGGCTGTTGCGGTTTCCCCGGACTGGGCTGCGCCGGCTTTCCCGGCGAAGGCCGCGGCGCGGGGCGCGTCTGCGGCGGATTTACGGGTTGGGTGCTCACTTGCGGCAGCGGTCGCGCTTCGACGCAGCCCATAAAAATAAAAAAGCCGGCAGCAAGCGCCAGCGTAGTCGCCGGCTTCAAAGAAATAAAACTGCGAAAAGTTTTCATGCCCACCCCCAGCGAAGACCGGGCTACGCGCGCCAGTCTACACCGACAACGCTCTCGAATCATCATTGCGATATAAGTGGTCAGAATGAACTCGCGGCGGAGCAAAAAGTTGCGCTGCCGCGGTCAAGGTCGAGAAGGTCTCTACAACCGCTGCGTACCCGGGCGGCGCCGCCGAATATGATAGAATCAATGTTTCCGCACTGGCCAAGGACGCCACAGTCATGCCCAAAGTAGGTTTCGTCAGCCTGGGATGCCCCAAGAACCTCGTCGATAGCGAGGTGATGATGGGGATTCTCGCGCGCGCCGGCTACGAATTGACGCCGCGTGCGGGCGAAGCCGACGTGCTGGTGGTAAATACCTGCAGCTTCATCGAGCCGGCCCAAAAAGAATCGGTAGATTCGATTCTGGAGATGGCCGAATACAAAAAATTCGGCAAAGCCCAGAAACTGATCGTGGCCGGATGCATGGTCGAGCGCTACCGCAACGATATTCGCCAGCAGATTCCGGAAGTCGACGCAGTGATCGGCACCGGCGAAGTGGAAAAAATTCTGGAAGCGTGCGAAGGCAAATTGCGCGCGCCCGATACGGCTTTGGACGCTTCGCGCGCCGCCGAGCTGCCGGATTATTTGTACAACGACGCCACTCCCCGCATTCTGGCCACGTCGCGCCATACCGCCTACATCAAAATCAACGAAGGCTGCGATCATCCTTGCACCTTCTGCGTGATCCCGCAGCTGCGTGGAAAATTCCGCAGCCGGCGTTTCGAATCCGTCGTGCGCGAAGCGGAAAACCTGGCCGCCGCAGGCGTGCGCGAAATTTCGCTGATCGGCCAGGACACTACTTTCTACGGCGAAGACCTTGGCTTGCGTGACGGCCTGGCCACGCTGCTCGAGCGTCTGGCGCAGATCGAAGATCTGAACTGGGTGCGGTTTTTGTACTGCTACCCGAACCGAATCACGCCCAAGCTGCTCGATACCATTGCCGCGTACCCGCGGCTGGCAAAATACATCGACGTACCACTGCAACACGCCAGCCGCAATGTCCTCGCCCGCATGAAGCGTGGCGGCAATGGCGACGCCTTCCTCAAAATGCTGGAAAAGGCCCGGAGAGCCATCCCCGGCGTTTCGATTCGCACTTCCTTTATCGTGGGATTTCCCGGCGAAACGGAAAAAGACTTCGAGGAGTTGTGCGATTTCGTCCGCGCCGCGCATTTCGATTGGCTCGGCGTTTTTTCCTACTCCGACGAAGACACCTCGAAGAGTTTTGCGCTGGATGGCAAGGTCGACGCCAAAACCATCGCCCGCCGCCGCGACACGCTGATGTCCATTCAGAAGAAAATCTCCACGGCGAATTTGCGGAAGAAAATCGGCCAGTCGATGCGGGTCATGCTGGACGGTCCTTCGAAGGACACCGATTTGATCTGGGAAGCCCGCCTCGAAGGCATGGCGCCCGAAATCGACGGCAAAGTCTTCGTCACTGAATTCGAAGGCGTGAACGACGCCTCCGAACTTCCCGCGCCCGGCACCATGGCCACCATCGAGATCACTGAGGCGAAGCACTACGACCTGATCGGTCGCGTCACCGAATTCGAAAAGCCCGGCGCGAACGCAAAACTGCAAATAGCGGCTTCGCCATTCGTAATCCTCGCGTAAATCCGCGCTTCACCCGGCGCTTGCCATAACAAAAACCTTTCGTGTTAGTCTTAGCCAATACCATGAAACATCGCTGCCCCATTTGCAAAAAGCCCACGGATTCCGCGACTGACGCCGAATTCCCGTTCTGCAGTGAACGCTGCCAGCTGCACGACCTGGGCAACTGGGCCACTGAGAAGTACACGATCAGCGAGCCGGCCTTTGATGACTCGCTCTTCGACGACGAAGGTTCGGCCACGGATTCCCGCACGCATTCCTCGTCCAAAGATGAACACAAAAACTGAATCGCAGCCCGCGACAGGCGACGGCCCATCGTCGGACCAGGTCACGAAAAAACCGCGCTTCGCGCTTTTCGTCGCCACCGCTGGCGGTCTTGGCTACTTCCCGAAAGCCCCCGGCACGTTTGGCTCCCTCGCTGGACTCGCTCTCGCTATCGCGCCTTTTTGGTTCGTCGCACTGAAGGAACTGTGCTGCGCCACGAGCCACCCAAACGACTCGCTTTTTTTTCACTTCGATTGGGTCCTCGCCCTTCAGATCATTGTGACGATAGGGATCGCGGCGATCGGTGTCTGGAGCGCCAGCCGTGCTGCGAATTATTGGCGGATTAAAGACCCGCAACGAGTGGTCATCGACGAAGTTTCCGGTCAGCATCTAACCTTGTTGCTCGGTTGCGGCGTGCCGCTTTGGTGGAAACTTGCCACGAACCACGGCTTCGATTCTGCACTCGGCTATATATCTCTCTCCTCGCCGCTCAACTGGAAATATTTGCTCCTGGGCTTTCTGCTTTTTCGGCTGTTCGATATTTGGAAGCCTTTTCCTGCGCGCCAGGCCGAATCGCTCCCCGGCGGCTGGGGCATCATGGCCGACGATTGGATGGCCGGCGTATACGCCGGACTCGGTCTGTGGCTGGCGCGCGCGGCTGGGCTGTAGTTAACTCAAAATTCGGTTCTCGTAAGGGCACGGCTTCAGCCGTGCCGCACCGGCACCACCGCGCCCATCCCAGCGCAAAAAATAGTACAATTTCCCCGCGACACAAGGACCAACAGTTGGCGTCAAACGGCATTCCAAAAATTGACACAGTAAAGCCGCACGCAGCGCTCCCCGGTGGCGAGCTAACCATCCGCGGCAGCGGCTTCGGCACGCGCGCTCATGCGCGTCCGTTAGTGGAATTTGGCGGCACCGAAGGCAGCCTGGTTCTCGCTGGCGACACGTTTCTCGTAGCACGTGTTCCGGAAGGTGCCGAAGGCGGCTCCCTCCGCATAAAAATGGGCGCGGAAGCGAGCGCCCCGTTCCCGCTGGCCTTGGGCGCGCAAGTGGCCGACAACCTGCATCCGGTTTCCAGCCCCGCAGTCGATGCTGAGGGAAATACCTACGTCACCTTCAGCGGCCAACGCGGCCAAAAAGTTCCGGTCTCGCTTTACAAAGTTACTCCCACCAACGCCATCAAGCCTTTCATCACCGAAATGATGAATCCCACGGGCCTGGCTATCGACCGCGACGGGTTCCTCTACGTTTCCAGCCGCAACGACGGCACCATTCACCGCGTCTCGCCCGACGGCCGCGCCATGCAGTGGATCGAAGGCATGGGCATCGCCACCGGCCTCGCGTTCGATAAAGCCGGAAATCTTTACGTCGGCGATCGCAGCGGCACAATTTTCAAAATTAATCCGGAACGAGAAATTTTCGTCTTCGCCACGCTGGAGCCTTCGCTCGCGGCCTATCACCTCGCGTTCAGCGCCGCCGACGAACTCTACGTCACCGGTCCCACCACTTCCAGCTTCGATCGCGTCTACCGCATCAATCCCGCCGGAGAAGTCAGCACATTTTTTCGCGGCTTGGGACGTCCGCAGGGCCTGGCCTTCGATCGCGCCGGAAATCTTTACGTCGCCGGCTCGCTCGGCGGCAAACGCGGCATCGTGCGCATCACTCCGCAGGCCGATGCCGAACTCGTGCTCAGCGGCAGCAACATTGTTGGACTTGCTCTGCTGCCTTCACGCCGCGCCATGATCACCACCACCAGCGCGCTCTTTTCCCTCGACTGGGATGTCGAGGGCCTTCCGCTAAATACCTAACCGAAATATTTCCCCAGCGCTGCGCGTATCAGCAGTAGCATCGGCCATCATTCGCCGCGAGGATCTGTGGACGCGCCCGCTGCAACTCCGTCACTCGAACGCCGCCTGATCGCTCCCTGGTGGCACACGCTCACGATTTTATCAGTCTACTTGGTGCCCTCTATTTTGGCGCTGACCAAGCACTCTGCAGCGGCAGCACCCGGCGCAATTTTGTCGCCCTCGCATAGCGTTATGATTCGTGGTTATCTAATTTCCATTGCCCTCGAATGGGCCCTCGCTTATTGGGCCTGGATCGGAGTTCACTGGCGCGGCGGAACTTTGCGTGATTTGACCGGCGGCCGCTGGACCACTTGGCGCGGCGTCGTGACCGACCTTGCGATCGCCCTGCCCTTTTGGGTCGTGTGGGAAGCCACCGCGTGGCTGGTTCACCGCATCGTCGACCGGATTCAAACGCCGACGACGCCATATCAGGTTCCCATCGGCCTACTGGAAATCTCTCTGTGGATCCTGCTGTCGATCTCCGCCGGCGTCTGCGAAGAACTCGTCTTCCGCGGCTACCTGCAAAATCAATTCCGCGCGGCAACCCGCAGCATCGTCGCCGCAGTCATCCTACAGGGGCTTGTTTTTGGTGTGGCGCATACCTATCAGGGTTGGAAGCAAGTCATCGTCATCGCCGCTCTCGGCATTCTTTACGGCGTGCTCGCCGCCTGGCGTCGCAACCTGCGGGCCAACATGATTGCCCACGCCTGGTCGGACATCTACGAAGGCTGGGCCAGCTTTGCCTTCTTCGGCAGAGTCTGACCGCGACTTGCTTGCCCCGCCCTCATCGAGTAAAACATTTATAGATGAATGCTGAGATCATCGCGGTCGGCTCCGAGCTTCTCACCCCGTATCGGCAGGACACGAATTCGCTATGGCTCACCGACGCGCTGAACCGCCTGGGTATCCGCATCATTCATAAATCCGTGGTCGGCGATTCCCCGGCCGAGATGAATTCCACCTTCGGCCACGCGTTGGCTCGCGCGCAGCTGGTCATCGCCTGCGGCGGCTTAGGGCCAACCGACGACGACCGCACCCGCCAGACCGTGGCCGATCTTCTCGGCCGCAAGTTGCGTCTCGACGAAAACATCGTGCGCGAAATCGAAGAGCGTTTCCGCCGCTTCGCCCGCGCCATGCCGGAAATCAACAAGCGTCAGGCGATGGTCCCGGAAGGCGCGACCGTTCTGCCCAATCCCAACGGCACCGCGCCCGGCCTGTGGCTCGAATCCGACGGCCGCATCGTCATTCTTCTGCCCGGTGTGCCTTCCGAAATGAAATCGATCTTCGAAGCCCAAGTGCGCCAGCGCCTCGAACGAATTTCGAGCGACGAACGGCTCTTCACCCGCGACCTGCGCATCACCGGCCTCGGCGAATCGGACGTCGAAACCCGCGTCCGTCCGCTCTACGAATTGTATCCGGACACCGAGACCACGATTCTCGCTTCACCCGGCGCGGTGCAGCTCCATCCGCGCATCTGGTCGCGCAACGCCGCCCACGCCGAAAAACTGCTGGATGAAATCACCCAGCGCATGGCCCTCGCGCTCGGCGAACATCTGTATTCCATGCACGGCGAAACGCTGGAAGAAGTCGTCGCCCGCATCCTCACCGAAAATCGCGCCACGATCGCGGTAGCCGAAAGCTGCACCGGCGGCATGCTGGCCGAGCGCCTGACCAATCTCGGCGGGAGCTCCACGTATTTTCTAGGAGGAGTTGTTTGCTACAGCAACGACCTGAAAACCTCGATGGTCGGCGTGCCCAAAGAATTGATCGAAGCCAAAGGCGCGGTCAGCTCCGAAGTCGCGCTGGCTCTCGCCGATGGCATTCGCAAACGCACCGGCGCAACCATCGGCGTCGGCATCACCGGAATAGCCGGCCCCGGCGGCGGTACGCCGGAAAAGCCGGTCGGCCTGGTGCACATTGGCTTGGCCGATGAACGCGGCCCGCGCGAACGCGCCTACCGCTACCCCGGCAATCGCGAGCGCATCCGCAATTTCGCCACGCAATCCGCGCTCGATGCCGTCCGCCGCCATTTTCTTTTCCCCGCGACGCCCCGCGCCTGAACCATGCGCCTGTTCGTCGCACTCGATCTTCCCGCCGAAGTTTGCGACGCGCTGGATCGCGACGCGCGCGACCTCAAACCTTATGTCGCCGGTGCGCGCTGGTCGAAACGCGAGTCGCTGCATCTCACCTTAAAGTTCATGGGAAACGCCGACGAAACTCTTCTGCCCCAAATCACTAAAACGCTCGCGCAAATTCGTTCTTCCGAACCGGTGTCTCTGGCGCTGCGCGGCATCGGCTTCTTCCCGGACCAGAAACAACCGCGCGTAATGTTCTGCGGCGTGGAGCATTCGCCAAACCTCCTCGAGGTGGTGGCCGCCATCGAATCGCATCTCGAGCCGTTGGGTTTCGCGCCTGAGAACAGAAAATACGTCCCGCACATCACTCTGGCGCGTCTGGGTTCCGCACGCGACATACCAAAACTGGTTGCTGCAGCTGAGCCGCTGGCGGCGTATCATTTCGGCGCGGCACGCCCCGAAGAATTTCATCTCCACCAGAGCGTGCTGAAGCCCGTGGGCTCCGAATACAAGAAGCTGGCCACATTTCCCTTCGTCAAGGACGCTCGGTGAACCAGACCTGGGTCATTCCGGTGGTGGCGTATCTGCTGGGTTCGATTCCCTTCGGCCTCGTCATCGTAAAAGTTTTGGGCGGCCGGGACATCCGCCAAGTCGGCAGCGGCAACATCGGCGCGGCCAATGTCGCCCGCAACGCCGGACGATTCGCCGGCATTCTGACCCTGCTCCTCGACGCCGGTAAAGGCTACCTCGCTGTCTGGCTTGCGGCACACTGGACCCGTGAAAACATCCGCTGGATGATGGTCGCCGCCATTTTCGCGGTCCTCGGCCACATGTTCACCTTCTGGCTGAATTTTCACGGCGGCAAGGGAGTCGCCACCGGCCTCGGCGTCTTCATCCCGATTTGCTGGCAAGCCGTAGTCGCGGCCGTGGCGCTGTGGCTGCTGGTGGTAATTTTCTGGAAGTATTCGTCGCTGGGCTCGATCTCAGCGGCGGCCGCGCTGCCCATCTTCGTCTACGTGCTCTACGCCCCAGGGCACGCCCCGCCGGAATTCGTAACCTTCGGCACCCTGCTCATTTGCATTTTGGTCATCGCCAAACATCGCGCCAACATCGAACGCCTGGTCGCCGGGACCGAGGCACGCATCGACAATCGCGACGAACACCAGGACGACGACCAAACCTGATCGGCGGCGCTAAGCCAGCGGAATCCGGCTTTGTCCAGGCGCGGTTTTCAGCCAAAAACGCCCCACCCCACCCGTACCTAACCGCCAACAGCTCTGTCGCTTATCCGCCAACCCCAGTACTTTCGTCCCGTTGCCGCCAACCACTCCCCTCCGCTAGCATTTTGTGAGTGGAATACGCGGGATAACTGTGTCTCCGAATCTACCTAAAAGACCGACCATGCAGCGCTGGCGCATCCTGTGGATTGTCATGGGCGCGCTGCTGCTCGTCGCGGTCACGCCGCTCTGGCTCTATCACCGCCAGGTGCTGCGGCTCAGCGAAGAAAAACTCGAAAATACTGAGCGCGTGCAGCAGAGCGAAATCACCCGCTCGCTGGCCAGCGAAACTCTGCTCTTCGAGCAAAATCTCCGCGAACAATTGCTCAGCCAGCGCCAAGTTCTGGCCCTCACCGGCTGGATCTCCAACGTCGATGACGCCAATCACGCGCCGCAACTCGCCCGCCTGCTGCAGAGCTTCGTCGAAAACAACGCCAACATTTTGTACGTCACCGTCGTGAACCAGCAGGCCAAGGGACAATCCGCCGGCAGCTTCAGCGTCGACCCCGACCCGTTCGTAGGCGTGGCCTTGAAACGCGCCTTCCAGGCCAGCTTTCAAGGACTCAATTACGTCAGTGAGCCCTTCGCGCTGGGCAAAGACAATCGCCCCGCGCTGGTCGTCGCCGTCCCACTTTCCTCCGACGGACAATTTTCCGGCATGCTTGCCGCCGTCGTTTCCATCGACCGCCTCACCGACCGTATTCGCGACGCCAGCGTCCGCGAACGCCTGGTCTTCATCGTCGATGGCCACGGCCACATCGTGGCCCACCCCGATACGCGCGACGTGGTTCCCGGCCGCGACGTCACTTCCAGTTCGCCGATCGTGCGTCACTTGAAGGAACTCCCGCAAGAATTGCACGCCACCGAAACCATGCATTTTTCGCAACCAGTGCAGGGCAGCAAGAACCCTCGCGAAATGATCGGCACCTACAGCACCATTCCAGAATTGGGCTGGGCGGTCATCGCCGAGCGCAGCCTGGACGAAGCGCGCATCGATGCCGGAGTCACTGAACTAACCCACCAAGCTCTAACCTTCGTGGTCGGCGTAACCATCGTCGCGCTGCTGATCGGATATCTCTTCGCCGTCGGCATCACCCGGCCGATTCGCGGCCTGGTCGAATCGGTGCGCGCCATCAGCCGCGCCGAATTTCACGAACGCGTGAAAGTCGAAGGCGCCGCCGAAATCAGCGAGCTGGCCGAAACTTTCAACAACATGGCCGGCGACATCGAACAGTACGTCGAACGCCTGAAACAAGCCGCCGCCGAAAATCGCGAACTCTTTTTGGGCTCGATCCGCATGCTCGCCGCGGCCATCGACGAAAAGGATCCCTACACCCGTGGTCACTCCGGACGCGTGGCGAAATATTCGATCATCATCGGCGAATACATGAATCTCGATACCGAAGAGCTCGACCGCCTGCGCATTTCAGCCCTGCTGCATGACGTAGGAAAAATCGGCGTCGACGACCGCGTGCTGAAGAAGCCGGGAAAACTGACCGACGAAGAATTCGAGTTGATGAAGCAGCATCCGACCAAGGGCGCCAACATCATGCGTCCGGTTGCTCAGCTAAAAGACATGCTGCCCGGCATCGAGCTGCACCACGAACGCATGGACGGCGCCGGCTACCCGCACGGCCTGACCGGCGATCAAATTCCAATGATGGCCCGCATCATCGCCGTGGCCGACACCTTCGACGCCATCACCACCAACCGCCCCTACCAAACCGCTATGGATATTCAATTCGCCCGCGACCGCATTCATTCGCTGGCGATTTCAAAATTCGACCCGCAAGTGGTCGCCGCGCTGGAAGCCTCGATCGAAGCCGGCCGCCTCCGCCTCAGCCCCACGCTGGTCGAAGTCTAGTCCGCTACTCGACGCCCACCCGATTTTTGTGCCACGATACCCCCACTATGATGATTCTAATCGCCGGCCCCTACCGCTCCGGCACCAACGATGACCCCGAGTTGATCGAAAAAAATGTCCGCCAAATGGAATCCTTCGCCCTGCCGATTTTCCGCGCCGGGCACATCCCGCTGCTCGGTGAATGGCTGGCCCTCCCGCTGGTAGCGCTGGCCGGCTCCCAGAAAATCGGCGACGCCGCCTTCAATGAAATTTTCCATCCCATCGCCACCCGCCTGCTCGAAAAATGCGACGCCGTCCTGCGCGTAGGTGGCGCTTCCGCCGGCGCGGACGAAATGGTCCGCGTAGGCCGCAGCCTGGGATTGAAGATCTTCAACAACTTCGCCGAAATCCCTAAAGCTCAATAATTCGCCAACGCAAAAAAAAGGCCGGCGCCTCGCAGCGCCGGCCTTTTCTGCTCGTGCAATTACAAGCTACTCTTCCGGTTGCTGGATGAACACGTGCAGTTGCGGCTGGACGTTGGTTTCCTCGATGCCCAGGATCACCGTGCCGTTGGTCACCAGGGCGTTGGTCGTTCCTCCCGGCTGCGAGTAAGTGCCCGAACCATCCATCGCAACCGTGTACGTTCCGCTGAGCTTGATCGGAGAGTTGGAAGTGCCGCCCGACTGCACCAGGTCCAGAATATTGGTGTAAGCCGAGACGCCATCGAAATTCCACACGCCGGTCGCGCTGCCGTTCAGGCCGGAAATGTCTTCCGCCGTCCCGTAGCTGTAGTTGCCGCTGATGGTAGCTGCACTGTAGGCGGGCGTCGTTTCAGTTTGGAATAGCACGAAGCCTCCCGATGCGAAATCATCCGTACCGACCAGGAAGGCGACGATGCCATCCTCCGCTGCGGTGTCGGTGAAGTAGGCGACCGGCGGAGTTACCGTCGTGCCTCCGGTCACTTGGCCGCGTTGGGTGGCCTGCTCCAGCGCAAAGGTGCCGGTGAACGGGGTGGTCGTGAACGTCCCTGCGTCGTTCACGTAGTTGGTCCCGGTGGCTGTCGCGCCGTTAACGTTTAGGGTTCCGATCTGCGCGACGTTACTGCCATTGTTGGAAGCACAACCGCAATCCAGACCGGTCAACGCGGAGATGAAGTTCCCGGCGGGCGACCCACTGTTGGTACTGGTGGAAAGTGCGCGGCCGGCGAACAGAACCCCGGGCAGCTCATTCGGATCGTCGCTGGACATAACGAATATGTCCGCGTCGTTGACTACGTAGTAGACAAAGTCAAATATCAGCTGCCCCTCTACGGCGTTGATGGTGAGTTGTCCGGTGCCCCGACCGGTGGTGGAGCTAGGCGGATTCAGCGTACCCGACCCGCCCATTTGTTCTCCGGAAACCGTACCGCCGAAATTCTCGTCGGCCGTTAGATTCGAAAGCGTCCCGGTGCTGGAGTTGGCGAAGCTGCCGGCAATGGCCGAACGTTCGATATTCGTCGGTGAAGTCGCCACCCAGCCGTCCAGACCGAAGGCAAAATTCGGGCTTAGTCCGGCCAGCGCGAAATCGCCCGTTGTCTGCTGGTGCATCTGGCCGGCCGCGAAGAAACCGTCACCGGTCAGGTTATCGAATTCCTGGATGCGTCCGGTGGTGCTGTTGTGGATTATCGCAAAGGCGAATACAACCGTTTCTTCTTCTGCCACTGCAGGGCGCGGCTTTTGGTGCGCCGTCAACGTCCGGGAATGTTTGCCATGGGCACGGAACGCCGAAGTCTTGGCCGGCTTTACCGCCGGGGAGACCTCGGTAAACGAAAGGAACAAGCAACCGCGGCCGTCCTGCCCGTAGGTGTACGAGCTGTTGTTCAGATCGATTAAGGTTTGACTCGATTCCCCGAAGCCGTTGATATCCAGGTCGGCGTGGGTCAGGTCACCGTTCCCGTCGGGAGTGAAGCTTCCGACGTAATCGACCGGCGCATCGTTGCTGTCCTGGCCGTCCTGGCCCTTTACGATAAAAGCGTAGGGCGCGGTCAGGAACGATTCTTTTCCACGCCGGATAAGAGGCGGGGTGCAATTCGCGGTGGTCGGGCCCGCAATCGTAATAGCATCCGTAGCGGACTGGGTGTTGTCCGTGTTCGAGGTCGCGACGAGCGAGGCGGTCGCGGGCGGAGTTGCGGTCGCTGGCGGCGTGTACAGCACGCTGGTCGTCGTGGCATTCGAAATGGTTCCGCAAGCCGGCTGGCAATCGGTGGTCGTGCCGGTGCTGACCAGCGTCCAGGCTACGCCCGGCGTGGTGGTGCCGTCATTTGCCACCGTGGCGTTCACGGTAACTCCGGCAGATCCCGCAAGGATGGTGCCAATGGGGTTGGTGATGCTAACGGTCAGCGCCGGCGCCGCTACAATCGTGAAGGTTACCGAATTCGACTTCGTGGTGTCGGTGATCGAAGTGGCCGTCACCGTTACCATCGCTGAATCCGGCACCGTGGGCGGCGCGGTATAAGTCAGCGACGTGGTCGTGGAAGTAAACGTTCCGGCGCCGGTAACGCCCCAAGTAACTCCGGCATTTTTGGAGTCATTGGTAACCGTGACTCCCAAATTCGCTGTGGTGCCAACCGTGACGGTGCTGGGCGCTCCGGTAATAGCAACTGTAATCGGGTTGGTACGGTTCGAACCGCCGCCGCAGCCGGCCACCACCAGCGCAATCGCTAGATACAAAAAGAATTTCAAATAATTTGGTTTCACGGTATCTCCAATAAAGTAGGGGGTAAAAACGCTCAGGCGTTCGCTGGCCGGGGGCGGTCTTCGAATCGGCCAAAAATATAGACCGCCAGTCAAGTGAACGCAACCTTATATTTGGCCGTCCCAGGCCCGGAACCCTTCCGCGGCCTGGAACGAGTGTTCTGGGCCGATGCAACCCTGTGCTTCGGAAAAAGTTGCGAAGGTGAGCCGAAAGCCTGCCCCGCCGCACAGCCTGCCTTGGAGTGCGGCTGCTTGCCGCGGCCTTTGCCAAGTAAAGTTAGCGCGGGAATCGAAGAGGGTTAGAGACGCGACGTACGGATAGATCACTTCAAACCACCGCGCGCGGCTTTTCGACGGATTTTCTCCTCGCTCCCCCACTTTGCTACAATCGTAGGTTCGCGAGCCCGCTGGGCCCCGCGCAAACACAAATGATCTCGCTCTTCGGACCGCCCGAACCCACACTCCTCGAACGCCTGAAGGACTCCGTCAGCAAGACCCGCACGGAACTTTCCGCGCGCGTCGAACAAATCCTTACGGGCGACCGCCCCGTAGATCCCGAACTGCTCCGTCAACTCGAATCCGCGCTGCTCAGCGCCGACCTCGGCGTGCGCACCACTAAAGAAGTCCTGGCCGCGTTGCGCCAGCAGGTCAACGAGCACAAGCTGGTCGAGCCCGGCTCGCTGAAGCGCGAGCTGAAAAACCAAATCCTGAAAGTATTGACGGCACCGACCATCGGCGCCAACGGCTTCGACGCAGCAGCCAAAACCAACGGCTCCGCCGCCCCGCGCGTGATCTTCGTGGTCGGCGTGAACGGCACCGGCAAAACCACCACCATCGGCAAGCTCGACCAACCGCCTCAGCAAAGAGGGCGCCAAGATCGTCCTCTGCGCCGCCGACACCTTCCGCGCCGCCGCCATCGAACAGCTCGAAGTCTGGGCCAAACGCTCCTCGGTCGAATTGATCAAGCAGAAATCCGGCGCCGATCCTTCCGCCGTCGTTTTCGACGCGCTCACCGCCGCCATCGCGCGCAACGCGGATTTGGTGATCGTCGACACCGCCGGCCGCCTGCACACCAAATCCAACCTGATGGCCGAGCTCGACAAAATGAAACGCACCGCCGCCAAAGTGATTCCCGGCGCGCCGCATGACGTTCTGCTCGTTCTCGACGCCACCACCGGCCAGAACGGCCTGAATCAAGCCCGCGAATTCTGGAGCCACGCGGGCGTCACCGGAATCGTGCTGACCAAACTCGACGGCACCGCCAAAGGCGGCATCGTCGTCGCCATCGCCCGCGAACTAAATTTGCCGGTGCGCTTCGTGGGCACCGGCGAAAAAATCGACGACCTGGTGCC
>CAWIEL010000006.1:0-20105 GCA_963835025.1 uncultured Acidobacteriota bacterium | reverse complement strand
TAATTGTGGCGGAGAGAAGTTCGCGGGAGCGGAATTCGAGGCGGAGTTCTTTGGCGAGCAGGATGCGGGCGGCGCGGAAGGTGGACACGCTAATTCTCCGCCCGCAGCTGGCCATCATTGGGCGCGGGTCGCCGGTTGAGCCGGAATCCTGCTGGACGGCACCGGCGGCTAGGACGACGGCGCGAGTGGCGAGTTCGAGTGATTCGTTGCGTGCGTGAGTGCTCATCAGAATGGTGCAGTGCGCCAGCTTCAGGGCTTCGAGTTTGGCGGTGAACCAGTCGAGACCCTGGCGATCCAGGCCGGCGGCGGGTTCATCGAGAAGCAGGATCGATGGGCCGTGAAGGAGCGCGCGGGCTATGGCGAGGCGTTGGCGCATGCCGCGGGAAAAGGTGCGGACTTTATCGGCGGCGCGGGATTCCAAGCCGCAGTCTTCGAGGGCGGAGGCGACGCGGGCTGCGGGGTCGGCGAGATCGTAGAGATTTGCAAAAAGCGTGAGATTTTCGGCGGCGGTGAGATCGTCGTAGAGCAGAGTGCTGTGGGCGACCAGGCCGATGGCGTGCTTTGGGTTTAGTGCGGCGGCGTTTTCATGACCCGTCGAAGCGAAATGAATTTGGCCGCGCGTGGGATTCATCAGGAGGGCGGCAAGGCGGAGGAGGGTGGTTTTTCCCGCGCCGTTGTGACCTAGCAGGGCTACGAATTCACCTGGGGCGATATCAAGCGAGAGACTGCGAAGGGCGGCTAGGGCGCCGAATCTTTTTTCTACGTTTTGGAATGAAATTCCCAGCGGGGGCACGAGCGGCGACTTGGTTGCGCTGCTCATGGACGAGTGCAATGCGGTGTCGCCTAGCCCTGGACCAAGCCGCGGATGGTTTGTTCGAGGCGGGTGCGCTCGAGGGCGTAATCTTCGGAGGAGATGGTTCCGGCTTGGTGGCGAAGTTCGAGGCGGAAGATGGAATCCTTAAGTTCGTCGAGGCTGCCGCGGACTTCGCGATCGACTTGGGCGACGCCAGACGGCGTGGAAGCGGCTGCGGTAGCGGCGCTTGCGCGTGCCGCGCGTATCGCCGGTTGCGCTACGGTTGTTACGGAAGCGGGTGCCGCGGGCTGCGATGCGGCCGACCGCGAACTCATCCAGAGGAACATGAAACCTAACACGAAAATTCCGGCGAAGCCTGCGGTCAATATCCACTTGAGGCTATCGAGGCGAGCGGGAATGGCGGTGGCGGTCACCGACGGGCCGCCGGCTCCCTGATCCCCGGCATCGGAGGCGCGCGAATTGACCGATGGATTTTGCGAATTGTCCGCGCCTTCCGCGGGCGCGTCTCCTGAATTGGGAGGCAGCGGGGCGGTGCCGGAGACGGTGATGTCGACGGCTTTGTTGGCGGCGACGTTGTCGAGGGTGTAGACGTTGAAGCCCTGATTCTGCCCGGCGGGAGAAATTCCGGTGCCGGCGATTTGCATCGAAGGCGGCGCGGCGATGATCAGGCGCTCGGTGGCGTAGGGCGAGACATTGCGCAACATCAAGTGATTGCCGGGATACGGCAGGCGATAGGCGAGGCGCACGCCGCTTTCTCCGGGACGGAACGGGAAAGCGATGGCCATTTTGTCTTTGCCCTTGTCGATCGTTCCCTGCACCACCGGCATGTTGGAGGCGCCCCAGGCGGAGGCTTGGCCGAATTCGGCGCCCGGCGGGAGATTGAAATCGAAGGAGCCGTCTTCTTTATAGAAGGCTACCGGCGGTTGAGTCTTGTTGTTGATGAGATATTCCTCGCCGACCATCAATTCGTTGCCGTTGGCTTGCAGAATTAGCGCGTGATTGGCGACGTTGAAAGCGCCGGCTGCGGTGGTGGGTTCGTAGACTTCGACGTCGGCGGTGGTTTTCCCGGGGGTAATGGGCTCGTGATAATTCACGCCGCGATAGACGACGCGGATGAGCATGGGGCCAGTCCCGAGCTGCGGATTATCGAAATGGTAGTGGCCGTCGGCGTCGGTTTTGGTTTTGGCTACGGGCTGCATGCCGCCCTGGAGTTGGATGAGGATGACGTCGGCGCCGGCGGCGACTTTGTTGGTGGTGCCGTTGCGGACGATGCCATCCACGGTTCCGGCGCAGAGGGCGCGCGGAGACGCGGCTACGAGCGCCGCAAGAACCAGAAACATGGCCGCGAGACGATCCGATGGGCGGGGTGAGAGGCGAATGGGAATGTAGCGGCGAATCATGAGCGCCCCTTTTCGTTGGCGGCTTGAATGGTCGCCGGAGTGGGCGTGCCGCCGGTGAGGCGGTCCATGTCAGCGAGGACGCGGGCGGCTTCGAGTTCGAGAGCCTGCTTGGTTTCCTCGTAGTCGGCTTCGGAAAATTTTCCGGCGCGATACTCGAAGCGCAGATCGCGAAGATTGTCGTAGATGGCGTCGCGGCGCTCGAGCAATTGATCGAGCTGGGTGCGATGCGGCGCGAGGTCGGAGGCGTCGAGGCGCACGCGGAAGATGAAAATCATGGTGGCGACGGCCAGCGCGAGACAGGCGATAAAGACGTCGACGTTACTCAAGATCGCCCTTCCCTGCTTCGCTGCGGGCGCGGGCCAGAAATTCGGCGTCAACCGGAGGGCCACCGGCGGGAGCGAGCTGCGCTTTTTTGCGCCAGTTGCGAACGACGAACCAGACGGCGATCAACGCGAGGATCGGAAGTAAGACCGGCATGACCCAGGCGAGAAGATCGAATCCCTTTTTCGGCGGCTCGATGAGGATGGTGGGGCCGTATTGGGTGACGTAGGCGGCCATGATTTCGTCGTCGGTTTGATTCTTGGCGACGCGATCGTCGAGATCTTTTTGCATGCCGCGGGCGGTTTCGCAGGGGCCGGAGAAGGAGCCTCCGGGATGGCTGCACTGGCCGGCGGAATCTTCGCAGCCGCCGCACATGCATTTCATGCCATTGGCGAGTTTCTTGGCACGCGGGTTCTGCTGGGCGAGCGCCGTGGGCACCGCTGCAAGGCTGCCGAGAGCAAACATACCGGCGAGAGCCGCGAGAGCGATGCGCGACCGGAAAATTTTTCGTGAAGGCAAGTTCAGAGCGCTAGTCATGGCTATCCGCCCGCTGGGCCACGGCACCGATTGCGGAGGTCGTGGCGGAGATGGCGTCGCTCCAGGAATTTTCAGTGACGGGACGCAGGACCAAGACGGCTTTGCGATTCGGAACCAGCGCGAGAAGCGTTCCTAGCACGAGGACGATGCCGCCGAACCAGATCCATTTCACCAGCGGCAGGATGTAGGCATGGATAACCGGCCTGCCGCCTTCGGGGCTGCGTCCGGCGAAAACGACGTAGAGGTCGTGGGCCGGCGAGGACTGGACCGCGACCATGGTTTCGGTGACCTGGCTGGCCAGGAAGAAGCGGCGCTCGGGATACAGCATCATCAGCGATTTGCCGCCCTTGAAGACTTCGAGGGTGGCGCGCTCGGATTCGTAATTGCTGTTGTTCACCGCGTCGAAATTCTGGCAGAGGATGGTGTAGTTGCCGATTTGCAGGGTGTCGCCAATGTTCATTTCTTTTTGGACGTCTTTATTGAACGGCGTGCCGGCGATGCCGATGAAAACGAGGACCATGCCGAAGTGCACGATGTAGCCGCCGTAGCGGCGGGTATTGCGCATGGTCAATTCGCCGACGGCGGAGAAGAAATTGGAATTGTCGCGGGCGGAGATGACGCGGGCACCGCGGAAGAATTCGGAAGCGATGGTCAGAGTGACGAATACGCCGAGGACCATGCACATCAGCGAATAGACATCGCGGAAACCGTAGAAGAAGGCGACAACACCGGCGACGAGGCCTCCGGCGAGGGGCCAGGCGAAGTTGCGGCGCAGCGCGTCGAACGAGGTTTTGCGCCAGGCCAGGAGCGGGCCGACTCCGGTGAGCAAAAGCAAAAAGAGCGCGATGGGAATATTCACTTTGTTGAAGAACGGCGGGCCTACGCTGATTTTGCTGCCTTGGACCCATTCGGAGAGGACTGGGAAGAGCGTACCCCAGAGAATGGCGAAGCAGGCCGCGAGAAGAACGAGATTATTGAACAGAAAGCTGGATTCGCGGGAGACGAGCGAATCGAGTTGGTTGTCGCTGCGAAGGTAATCGCGATTTTTCCAGTACGCGGCGCAGCAGACCACGAAGACGATGATCAGGAATCCGACGAACCAGCTGCCGATAGAGGATTGAGCGAAGGCGTGGATGGAGCTGACTACGCCCGAGCGGGTGAGCAGCGTCCCCAGGATGCAAAGCATGAAGGTGACGAATACCAGCCAGACATTCCAGATTTTCATCATGCCGCGCTTTTCTTGCATCATCACCGAATGCAGGAAGGCGGTGCCGGTAATCCACGGCAGCAACGAAGCGTTTTCCACTGGATCCCAAGCCCAGTAGCCACCCCAGCCTAGAACGGCGTAGGCCCAGTGGGCGCCCAGCAAAATTCCGATACTTTGAAAACACCAGGCGATCATGGTCCAGCGGCGGGTGATGTGAATCCATTTCTCACCCGGATAGCGGCCGAGCAACGCGGCCAGCGCAAAGGCGAACGGCACGGTGAAACCTGTGTAGCCGAGGTAGAGCATCGGCGGGTGAATCACCATTTCGGGATATTGCAGCAGCGCGTTCAGGCCGCGACCGTCGGAAAGCTGGGCGAGATGCAGAACTCCGGCGCTGTTCGCCGTGCCGAGCATCTGGAACGGGCTGGCGACAAAATTGTTCAGGGTGAGGAAGAAAATTTGGACGCCGGCGAAGACGACGCCGACGTAAGGCATCAGTTCCGGATGTTTTTTGCGATTGAGGAACAGCACCAGGAACGCATAGAGCGAAAGCAGGAAGGACCAGAGGATCAGCGAGCCTTCCTGGCCGGCCCACAGCGCGGCAAATTTGTAATAGAAAGGCAGCGCGCGATTGCTATGTTCGGCGACGTAAGCGGAAGAAAAATCGTTGGCGAAGAAAAAATATTCGAGGCAGGCGGCAGCGACGAGGACCAGGCCGAAAACGGCCATGCCGGCGTTGCGGGCGCTTTTAGTGATCAGCGCGCGGCGGGTGAGGATGCCGACGATTCCGGCGACGAAGGCGTAGACGGCGGCGAGAAACGCCAGCAGCAGCGAGACGGATCCTAAGATATCCACGAGGCCTCCGCGGAACGTGCGGCCGGCGTCGCGGATTTCGCACGCGCGACGTTCACAATCACATCCATTTTGCTAGCGACTGAGACTGGCAACGTTTCAGTACCCTGAGGGCCGGGCGTTGGCTCCGGTGGAGGTTTGGCCCGGCTGCGCGGCGGGAGCAGACACCGGAGCGCCGTTGGGCGTGGCTTCGTATTTCGAAGCGCATTTGGCCTGGACTTGTTCGGCGACGAAACGATTGTCGGGCATCATTTTGCCTTCGACCAAAGCCTGGGCGCCGTCTTTAAAAGTATCGGGCAGCGGATCGCGGCCGACGTAGCTGACCGGCAGATCTTTGCCCTGCTCGGTGAGAACAAAATCTACACGGCCGGTGAGGTGATCGATCGAGCCGGCGCGAACGTTGCCGGAGACGCGCATGCGTTGATGCATGGCGGAACCCTGGAGGGTCGAAAGCTCACTGATGGTGTGGTAGTAGGTCTTGCTTTGGGTGAACCCGACGTAGGCCAGGGCCAACAGGGTGATGACGATGATGGCCGAACCAACCAGGAATTTGGATCGCGCTTGCATGGTGGTGCTCCCAAGCCTGAACCGCTGAACAATCGGAGTCTAACACAACGGCGAAGCGGGCTGGAATGCTAATCGCGGAGCGAAGCCGATTGGTTTGAGCGACTTCCGCGTTCGGCGGCGCTGAGCAGTTTGGCGGTTTCAGCGCAAATGGCGGCCCAGGCGCTTTCCACATGGCGGAGTTCGGTACGGGTTTGGCCGATGCAGAAGCGGAGCGTGAATTGTCCGTTAAGTTTTGTATGAGAAATGTAAAGGTGGCCGCTGGCGTTAAGCCGGTTGAGGAGTTCAGCGTTCAGGGCGTCGGCTTCCCCGTCGGGGGCTTTTGCGCGAAAGCAAATTAAGTTGAGCGGGGCGGGAGCAAGGATTTCGAAACGATCGTCGTCGCGAACCCAGTCGAGAAATTTTTGCGCGAGTTCGACGTGATGACGGACGAGAGCTTGGAGTCCTTCAACGCCGTAATGCTGGATGACGAACCAGAGTTTCAGGGCGCGGAAGCGGCGGCCTAGCGGCACGTGCCAATCACGGTAGTCGAATACCGCGCCGGTTTCCGTGGCTTGGTTGCGCAGATATTCGGGGGTGACGCTGAGCGAGTGGGTGAGAGTTTCGCGGTCGGCCACGTAGAAGCAGGTGCAATCGAAATTGGTGAACATCCATTTGTGGGCGTCGAAGCAGTAGCTGTCGGCGAATTCGAGACCGTTGTGGATGTAGCGAAATTCGCGGCAGAGGGCGGCGGTGCCGGCCATGGCGGCGTCGACGTGCAGCCAGAGATTGTGTTTTTTGCAGATTTCGCCGACGGCCGGAAGCGGATCAAAGGCCAGCGATGAAGTGGTGCCTACGGTGGCGCATACGAAGAACGGAAGCCGTCCGGCGCGGAGATCCTCTTCGATGGCTTTTTCGAGGAGCTCGGGGCGCATGGCGAACTGATCGTCGACTGGGATGAGGCGCAGATTGGCGCGGCCGATGCCCGCGACTTTGATGTCTTTTTCGATGGAAGAATGGGCTTGAGTGGAAGTGTAGGCGACGAGGTTCTGGCGCACGCCGATTTCGTTGCTTTGGAATTTGGTAGCGCGTTCGCGGGCGGCGAGGATGGCGCAGAGCGACGCACTGGAGGCGGAATCTTGAATCACGCCGCCACCGGCGGAGCCTGAGAGAAAGCGTTCGGGAAGCGCGAGCATTTTTGCGAGCCAGTCGAGGACGTGGGTTTCGAGCTCGGTGCAGGCCGGGCTGGTGGCCCAGAGCATGCCTTGGACGCCGAGTCCTGAAGAAACCAGATCGCCGAGGACGGAAGGTTCGGAGGCGTTGGCGGGAAAGTAGGCGAAGAAATTCGGAGACTGCCAGTGGGTGATGCCGGGCATGATCTTCGAATTCAGCTCGGAGATGATGGCGTCGAAATTTGTGCCCTGCTGCGGAGGATTTGGTGGAAGGCCGGCGCGGATTTCGCCGGGCTGCACCTGGGCTAGGACCGGGAAATTTTCGATTTGGTCGTAGTAGTCGGCTAGCCAGTCGATGAGTTGCTTGCCGCTGGCGCGAAATTCTTCGGGAGACATGTGGGGAGAATCTTTCATGATTTTCGTTCCGGCTAGGCGGTACTGGAGGTGGCCTTAGCGAGCTTTTCGCTGATGGCGTTAGTGAACCGGTCGGCACCCGAATTTTGGAACGGGTCGAAGGGTTGGTCAGCATCCAGGATCAGGCGCTCGGCCATTCCGGCAGCGGCGAGAAGCGGGACGATGCTGTGCAATGCGCTGAAGATGGGGGCGACGAATTTCGGCTTGTAAGAGAATTGAATGCGCTTTACGAGCGACGGCGCGCAGCGGGCGACCGCTGCTTCCCTTTCGGCTTCGGTTGCTTCCGGACATTCAACGACATGAGTTAGAAACAGACCGCGGCGTTGGAATTCGGCGAGGGCTTCGGATTCGGTCGCGAAGCGTGACGGATCTTCTCCGGTACATTTCAGCATGGTATCGAAGAACGCACGAGCGCCGACGGAACGTTCGGTTCCCTTCTCCGCGGCGCGGTAAAAATAATCTTCCGGGCGAGCAGGCGGCGCAACGCCCAGGATCAACACTTGAATGTGAATGGGCCGGAAGCGGGTGGCCATTTCGAGGCGTTCGATACGAGCGCGGATGTGCGCGTCGTCGACTTGGGCGCCACAGCCGTCACAAACGGGCATTTGGTTTTTCTCCATTCGAAATGTGAACGGAAAGAATGACATGCGCGGCGGAGGAGTTGCAAGCGCGGGCGGCCGCGTTTACTTGGGCGGCGGTGGCGGATGCTGAAGGCCGGGCAAGAAGGAGATCCTTCGTCGCCAAAGGCGCTCCTCTGGATGACGGCCAAAGACGGTTTGGGCGATGGCGTGATGGTCATCGTTACCGCCAAAGAATTGCGGGTCGGGTGACAAGCAAGATCGCGCGCCGACGAACTAATCGTTTTGAGTGTCTTCGATGGTGTTGGAGGAGGGGGAGATTTGGCACGGGGGCGTGGTTTGTTCAGTAGCGGGAGGTGAAGAGATCTGGGCGATTTGCGTCAGGGGCTCGGACTCTGGGGCTGCGGTGCGGGGACGCGCGGCCGCGGCCTGGCCGAGTTTGGTGCGGAGGCAGCCGACGAGTTCGGGCGCCATTTCGGTGATGTTCATGCCTTCGGAAACTAGAAATTTGCAGCTGAGGATGGGGCGCGACTGATCGTCGTCGGCGAGCTGGCAGCTGACTTTGCAGTACTGACATTCCTGATTCCAGCAGAAGCGCCCATACGGCACCGTTTCCGGGCTGATGAATTGGAAGGCGCGCAGCAAGGAATTGCGCTCCGGGACGAGGAAAGTTTTGCCGAGGATGGTGATCTCGACGAGCTTCTCGTACGGACGGAATACGTCGGCCATCAAAGGATTGCTGGAATCGGACATCGTGCTTGGAACCCCTGCCATGCAAATTAGAGCAATGAGCGGCGGGCGGCAATCGAAAGAGAAGATGACGTGCCTAATCTTCCAATGGCGAAGCTAGCGAGAACATTCGCCCAGAAGATGCGGAGGAGATTCTAGGCGGCGCGTTCGGAGGACGGAACCAGGACGACCAGGGTGTAGGCTCCGAGGGCGACGCCCAGCGGGCCATTGATCAGGCCGAAGAAAGCGGCGACAAGACCGACGCTGCGAGCGGCGGCTCCTTTGGACATGAGCGAGAGTCCGGCGATGATGGAAACGACGCCAGCGACGATGCCGAGAATGATGACGAAGACCAGGAAGAAGTGGAAGTAATCCATCAGGACCAAGGGATTGGGAACGCGGTTGAGCAGGGCGCCCCACATCAGCGTCAGAGTGGGGCTGTACATGAAGACGCCGAGCGCCATGATCAGGCGCAGCAGGCCGTAGATGACCCATCCGATTCCGAGATTCCTCATGATTCCCTCCCGTAACAAAAAGCTCTAAGCGAAAAACTGACCCATCTTACGGAATTTTTCATAGCGCTGATCGACGAGCTGGCGCGGCGAGAGCTGGGAGAGTTCGGCGAGGGCGCCGGCGATAATGGGATCGAGAGACTTCGCGGTGGCTTCGGGATTGGTGTGGGCGCCGCCTTCGGGTTCGGGAACGATTTCGTCGATGAGTTTCATTTCGAGCAGATTCGCCGCGGTAATTTTCAGAGCTTCGGCGGCGACTTCGGCTTTGGTGGAATCGCGCCACATGATGGTGGCGCAGCCTTCCGGCGAGATCACGGAGTACACGGAATTTTCGAGCATGTAGATGCGGTCGCCGATGGCGATGGCTAGCGCGCCGCCGGAGCCACCTTCCCCGGTGATGGTGACGATGACCGGAACGGGCAGGCGGGCCATTTCGCGCAGGTTGTGGGCGATGGCTTCGGCCTGGCCGCGCTCTTCGGCGTCGACGCCGGGATAGGCGCCGGGCGTATCGATGAAGACGATGATGGGGCGGCTGAATTTTGCGGCGAGCTGCATGGCGCGGAGAGCTTTGCGATAGCCTTCCGGTTTGGCCTGACCGAAGTTGCGGGCCATGCGCTGCTTCAAGTCGCGGCCTTTTTGATTGCCGACGATCATCACCGGGCGGCCGTGAAATTTGGCCATGCCGGTGATCAGCGCGGGATCGTCGGAGAAATTCCGGTCGCCGTGAATTTCGGAGAAATCGGTGAAGAGCAGGCGGATGTAATCGTCGGTGTAGGGGCGCAGCGGATGGCGGGCGAGGAGCAGCCGCTGCCAGGCGCCGAGATGAGTGTAGAAATCGCGCTTCAGCTCGTCGACTTCCCTGCGGATGCGGGAAATTTCTTCGGACTGTTCGCCGGTGGGAGCGGTGAGGCGGGTAAGCTCGGCGACGTCGCGTTCGAGAGCGTCGATGGCCCGCTGTTTTTGCTTTTCGATGGTCGCGGCGGGATTCGGTGCTTTTGGCGCAGCGACAGCGGACTTGACGGCGCCATGCGCCGCGGCTTTCGGTTTGGATGCGACGGTGGTGTCGGCTGCGGACGCCGCGTGTTGCTGCTGCAGGTGCGCGTCGATTTTGGCGGCGGCCTCGCGTTTGGCGCGGCGGGCTTCCTTCAAGACCTTGAATTTCTTCAAGCGCTCGCGGCGCTCTTTGCGGGTGCGGATTTTGCGAGCTTCGGCCTTGGTGAGGGGCTTGGGCGCGCTCTTGTCGCCACCGGTATCTTTGGTGCTCACTTGCTGATTCCTTTTCTGCTGCGCAGCATTAAACCACCGCCACGGAATCGCTGCCGCAAATTTCGCGGACGCGTTCGAGCATCTCGCGATCGGCCTGCACGGCGCGGCCAGAATCGAGAGTGGCTTCCGAGCCGTCATTCTGCACCAGGTCGAAGGAGACCTTACAGCGGCCGGGGCGGCTGCCGAAAAGTTTTTCGAGACGGTCGAGAGCGCCGGAATCAACGGTGCTGAGATCGACGCGCACGCGGAGCTGGGTGGGAACTTTGTCGGCGACGCTTTCGAGCAAGCGCGCGTCGGCGACGATCAGGCGAGTGCCGACGTCTTCGATGGCCACGCGGCCCTTGACCAGCAGCGGCGTATTGGTTTTGAGCACGTGTTCGAGTTTCCCGAAGGCTTCCGGAAAGGCCAGAGCTTCGACCACGCCGGTGCGATCCTGCAAAGTAAAAATTCCCCAGCGGGCTCCGCGGCGGGAGCGCATGGGGCGCAACTGCACGATGATGCCGGCGACGACGATGTCTTCACCATTGCGCCGCGTTTCCATGCTGGAAAGCTCGATCGCGTTCAGGTCTTTCAGCCGGCCGGCGTATTTATCGAGCGGGTGGCCGGAGATATAAAATCCGAGGACGGAATATTCGCCGGCGAGCTGCTGCTCTTCGGTCCAATCTTCGGCGGGAGGCAATTCGGTCTGTTGCCAGTGCGCGTCGGAGGATCCCGATGAAGCTCCGGGACTGACCAGGAACAGGCCGCCCTGGCCGACGGCTTTGGCCTGACTCTTTTTCTGGCCGCGGGAGATGCCTTGATCGATGGCGGCGTAAATCCGCCCGCGCGAGCCGCCGAGGCAATCGAGCGCGCCGGCTTTGGTGAGGCTTTCCAGCACGCGCTTGTTGATGAATTTCGATTCGATGGCTTCGCAGAAACCGAAGAAGCCGTGAAAGTCGCCGTGTTCGGCGTGAATCGCGTTGATCGCTTTAGCGGTGTTCTCGCCGACGTTCTTGATGGCGGCGAGGCCGAACCGGATATCGTCGCCGATGGGCGTGAAATACAAGCCGCTTTCATGGACGTCGGGAGGCAGGACGCGAATGCCCATGCCGCGGGCTTCGTTGATGTACTTTACGACTTTTTCGGTGTTGCCCGCTTCGGCGCTGAGCATGGCGGCCATGAATTCGACGGGATAGTGAACTTTGAGATAGGCGGTCTGGTAGGCGAGCAGCGCGTAGGCGCAGGAATGGGATTTGTTGAAACCGTAGCCGGCAAATTCGGCCATCAGGTCGAAGATTTTTTCGGCTTTTTTGGCGTTCACTTTGCGGGCGATGCAGCCGGAGAGAAATTTTTCGCGCTGGGCGGCCATTTCTTCGTGTTTCTTTTTGCCCATGGCGCGGCGCAGCAGGTCGGCATCGCCGAGGGAGAATCCGGCGAGGCGGTTGGCGATCTGCATGACTTGTTCTTGATACAGGATGACGCCCCAGGTTTCGGAGAGGATGGCTTCGAGATCCGGCAGGTCGTAGGCGACTTTTTTCTTGCCGTGTTTGCGGGCGATGAAATCATCGATCATGCCGCCTTGAATGGGGCCGGGGCGGTAGAGGGCGTTGAGCGCGGTGAGGTCTTCGAGGCGAGTGGGCTGATAGCGCTTCAAGATGTCGCGCATGCCGTGGGACTCAAACTGAAAGATGCCGCTGGTTTCGCCGCGGGCGAAGAGGGCGTAGGTTTTTTCGTCGTCGAAGGTGAGCTTATCGAGATAGATGTCGACGCCGCGATTGTCTTTAATCATGCGCACGGCGTCGTCGAGAACGGTGAGCGTGGTGAGGCCGAGGAAATCCATTTTGAGCAGGCCGATGCGCTCGAGCGCGTTCATGTCGTACTGCGTGGTGATTTCTTCCTTGTTCGACTTGTAGAGTGGAACGATTTCGGTGAGCGGCTGCGGCGAGATGACTACGCCCGCGGCGTGCGTGGAAGCATGGCGGGCCAGACCTTCGAGGCGCATGGCGACGTCGATCAGCGCTTTGTACGGGCCTTCTTTGCAGGCGGATTCGAGCTGCGGCGACTGCTTCAGCGCTTCTTCGAGCGAGATATTCAAAGTGAGCGGAATCATTTTGGCCAGGCGATCGACGTCGCCGTAGGGCATGTCGAGTGCGCGGCCGGCGTCTTTCAGCACGGCTTTGGCGGCCATGGTTCCAAAGGTAATGATCTGGGCGACGCTCTCGCTGCCGTATTTCTGGCGGACGTACTCGATGATCTCGCCGCGGCGGCGCATGCAGAAATCGATGTCGATATCGGGCATGGAGATGCGTTCGGGATTCAGGAAGCGCTCGAAGAGCAACTCGTACTGCATGGGATCGACGTCGGTAATTTTCAGCGCGTAGCTGACCAGGCTGCCGGCGGCCGAACCGCGTCCGGGGCCGACCGGAACGCCTTGGGCGCGGGCGTAGTGAATGAAATCCCAGACGATCAGGAAGTAGCCGGCGAAGCGCATCTTCTTGATCATTTCGATTTCGGCGGTCAGGCGGCTTTCGTAATCGGCGATCGGATGGCGCAGGCGATTTTCTTTGGCCAGTTGCTCGAGAACCTGAGCGCGTTCGGCGAAACCGATGCGGACTACCTTTTCGAAGTAGGAATCGGTGGTGTGGCCTTCGGGAACTTTGAATTCAGGGAACGGATTGCCAACGCGCTGGATTTTTACGTTGCAACGATCAGCGATGGACAAGGTGCGGGTGACGGCGTCGGGCAATTCGCGGAAGACGTGGGCCATTTCCTCACCGGTCTTGAAATAAAACTGATCGGTGGCGAATTTCATGCGCTGGGCGTCGCTCATGGTCTTGCCGGTCTGAATGCACATGAGGACTTCCTGGGCGTGTGAATCGGATTGGGTGAGGTAGTGGCAGTCGTTGGTGGCCACCAGCGGGATGCCGCTTTCTTTGGAGAGACGAACCAGGTCGCGATTGACGCGAATGTCTTGTTCCAGGCCCTGGTCCTGCACCTCGAGGAAGAAATTCTGTTTGCCGAAAATGTCGCGCAGGCGGTGGGCGTTGGCTTTGGCCTGATCGTATTTTTCGGAGAGGATGGCGTCGGCGACTTCGCCACGGAGGCAGGCGGAGAGGGCGATCAGGCCTTCGCTGTGTTTGGCGAGCAGTTCATGGTCGACGCGCGGCTTGTAGTAAAAGCCGTCGAGGTAGCCGGTGGAAACCAGCTTGATCAGATTTTTGTAGCCGGTTTCATTTTCGCAAAGCAGGACGAGGTGATTGGAGCGTTCAGCGCCGGTTCCGCGGTTCTTGTGATTATCGGGCGCGACGTACATTTCGCAGCCGATGATGGGTTTTACGCCGTGGGTCGTGGCTTGATGGTAGAAGCTGGCGGCCGCGAATAGATTGCCGTGGTCGGTGACGGCGACCGCGGGCATGCCGCGGCGGGCGGCCTCCGAAGTGAGTTCGCCGATTTCGCAGGCTCCATCGAGGAGCGAGTAATCGGTGTGCAAGTGCAAGTGAACGAAGTTCGGCTCGGCCATTCTTCCTTATTTTAAACCAGCTCCAAAAGTTTTCGAAAGTTGTTCGTCCGGCCCCGCCAAAATTAACTCCAGAATTATTTCTTGGATTTTTTCGCCGGTTTAGCGGCCTTCTTCCCTGCTTGCTTGGTTGCGGCCTTGCTGTCGTGCTCGGCCTTATCGTGTTTAGCTTGAGCGCGCGCGCCGATGGCGGCGGCCGCGGATTGAGCCGGTTTCGCAGCCGGGGCTGCGACGGCGGCCGGCTGTTTGCCGGCGGATTTTCCCGGTGCTGCGGCTGGTTGCGGCTTGGACTTCCCTGCGCCCTTGGCGTCGGGCGTGGCGGCTTCTTTCTCACCCTTCTTTTCTTTTTTAACTTTTTCGGGCTTCTTCGGTTCGTCCTTGATGCCAGCCAGGTTCTTCAGAATCTTGGTGCGGTCTTCCGGCGTTTTGCCTTTGCCGCGCAATTGCAATTCGAAGAACTGGTCGACGATCTTGTCGAATTTCGGGCCGCGCTCGACGCCCGAGCGCTTCAAGTTCGCCGGCAGGTGTGGCCATCCGCAGCGGGCGCCATTTCTGCAGGTAATTCCGAATCTTGGAAAGCGCGCGGGGATTCGGCATTTCTACTTCGATGAAGGCTAGGACTTCGGCGGGCAACGACGCGAGGTAGTAGTAAGCGTCCTTGGCGGCGTTGGTCTTGGCACTCTTCAAAACTTTGACGACCTTTTGCGTTTCGGGGACCAGCTTGCTCAACGCCTCGATTTCGGCGGCGCGATATTCGCCGTTGCGCAGAGCAGAGCTAGCTTCGCGATCTTTGAGGCGGCCGAGGGTGTAGTAGGTGACGGCGAGATGCAGGCGCGGTCGCAGGCCGTAGCCGTAGAGATTGGAACGTACTCTGGCCAGCTTGTTCAGGCGGTCGTAATCGGGCTTGCGTTTCTGCAGCGCTGGATGAATCAGCTCGAGCATTCCGTGCGCTTCCCACTGCTTCAGCGTAGCCGAGGGATTATCGTCGCGGGCCATGGAACGAAGTTCGTGGCCGACGTCGCCGGATTCGATACGCTCGACGAGGCCGCGTTCCATGGCGAGGTCGAACCATTCCTGGGTGCGCGGCTCCATTTTGAAATTCATCCGGGCGGCGTAACGCAGGGTGCGCATCAGGCGAATGGGCTGGTTGGTGAACGCGTGAATGGAGAGCACGCGAATTTCCTGCTTCTCCAGGTCGGCGAGGCCGTTCATGGGATCGAGCAGTAAGCCGCGGGACTGGGTGTTGAGCGAGATAGCGATGGCGTTGATGCCTATGTCGCGGCGCTTCAAATCTTCCATGATGCTGGAGAAACGATACTCGGGCTTCACGCCGGGCCGCTCGTAATGGTCTTCGCGCGCGGCGGAGATGGAGCCGTCGACGTCGCCGGCGAAGATGACTTCGTGGTGGCGAAGTTTCTCGCTTTCCCAGATGAGCGTAGCGCCGCCCTTCTCGAGTTCGCGGACCATCCTGGAAGGATTGCCCTCGACGGTGAAGTCAAGGTCACGGATGGGCATGCCGGAAATCAAATCGCGAACGGCGCCACCGGTGAGATAGACATTCAAGTCCTGGGCGCGGGCCAGTTCCTGCACGCGCTCCATGACGGCGCGCTGTTCCGGGGAAAGTCTGCTTTCCAGCAAGTACATGTAATCGGGCATGCTTTTTCCGCCTTTCAAATTCCCGGGCCGTGCGATCAGGCGCGCGGGTGATGTGCTTTGTAAACCTGTTTGAGACGTTCTTCGACGACGTGCGTGTAAATTTGAGTAGTGGCAATGTCTGAATGGCCCAGCATGATCTGCACCGAACGCAAATCGGCACCGCGATCGAGCAGATGAGTGGCAAAACTATGACGCAGCATGTGCGGCGTGAGCGCTTTGCGCAGGGCGGCCTTCCGGCCGTAGGCGCCGAGAATTTTCCAAAAGGCGATGCGGTTGATGGGCGCGCCGGTGCGAACCGGGAATAAATAGGACGAGATACGGTCGCCCAGAATTTGCGGGCGAGATTCCGCGATGTACCGCTGGACCACTGCAAGCGCTTGCTTGCCGACCGGCACCAGGCGCTCTTTGTTGCCTTTGCCGATGCAGCGCAGGCAGCCGAGGTCCATTTGAATATCCTGGGATTTCAGTCCGCACAGTTCGGAGACCCGCAGGCCGGTGGAATAGAGCAGCTCGATCATCGCTTTGTCGCGCAGGCCGAGCGCGGAATTGACGTCCGGCTGCGAGAGCAAGCGATCGACTTCGGCGAGGCTCAGAAATTCCGGCAGGCTCTGGCGGAACTTTGGAGACTGGATATTCGCGGCGGGATCTTCGTGAATGACGCCTTCGGTGAAACAGAAGCGGAAGAAATGGCGGATGGTGACCAGATGGCGGGCGACGGAACGGCTATCCAGCTTGCTGAGATAGAGCGAGCGGAGAAAGTCGACGACGTGGGAACGTTCGATAGTTTCGGTGCGGACTTTGCGCTTGCCCATAAACTCAGCGAACTTCACCATGTCCCGCTGGTAGGCAAGAATAGTGTTATCGGCCAGGCCTTTTTCGACCCGCAGGTAATTCAAGAACGAGCGTATGTGCGCTTCCAAATTCCAGTGCCTCGCAAAATTCCGAACGCTTAATCGACTCCCAACGTCACTGCTTCGGGCTCGGCCCGCTGCAGCAGCAAGAATAGTTCAGGCAGCTCTTCGCATTTCAAGAGCTTGGCCAAGGCAAAATAAACGCCCACGCAGACGGCGATCATCGCGGCGAGCATCGCCGCCCGCGGGCCAAAATGTTCGATGCTTTCGAAGTGCGCGTAGCGCAGCGCCACCAAGCAGGCTCCGGACATGGCCGCGGCGCAGACGGCCATTTTGGCTAGTGAACTGAAGATGGCGGTGGCTCCCATTTCGCCGTAGCGGCCGCGAAAAATCAGGAAGAGCGCGCCGAAATTGAAATAGGCGGCGAGTGAGCTGGCCAGCGCCGGACTCGCGTTCCAAAGGTAGCGGCCAAAGGCGAAGAGCAGGACGACGTTCAGCGTGACGTGCAAGGCCATGGCGTAGAGGCCCACCTTGGTGGGGGTGATGGTGTCGTGGGTCGAGTAGTACATCGGCGTGATCAGCTTGATGGCGGCGAACGCCGGAAGGCCCAGCGAATAGAACAGCAGGGCGTGGGAGGTGAGAGCAGTGGAACGCACGCCGAATTCCCCGTGCTGAAAGAGCACTTGAGTGATCGGCACGCGCAGCAGAATCAAGCCGAGCGCGGCGGGGATGGTGATGAAGGAAACGATGCGCAAGGCGAAGCTGAAAGTCTGCTTCATTTCCCGATGCTGGCCGGCGGCGGCTTGGTGCGACATGGCCGGGAGAATAACAGTGGAGAGCGCCATGGCGTAAACGCCGAGAACCAGCTCCATCACCCGGTCCGAGACGTACAGCGAAGTGATGCTGCCGGTGGGCATGCGTGAGGAGGTGGCAAAGATGGTGTCGATGAAAAAATTCAGCTGAAAGACTCCGGTACCGAAGAAAATCGGGGCCATGAGTTTTCCGGTCCGGCGCACGCCGGGATCGTGGAAATTGATGTCCGGCAGAAAGTTCATGCCCAGACTGCGGATCGCGGGCACCTGCAGCGCGAGAGCGGCAAAGGAGCCGACCAAAATTCCAATGGCCAGGGCGACGGCGGGGGTGCGATAGGCCTCTGGCGCCCACTTCATGATCGGCTTGTAGAAAAGTGAGAAGGAAAAAATGATGACCACTACGTTGAATAGAACTCCGGTGAAGGCCGGCAGGGCGAATTGCTGAAAGCTGTGCAGGATGGAGGAAGCCAGAGCGGAGAGGGCCATGAACAACACGCAGGGGAAAATGATCCGGTTGAGATAGACCGCCATTTCCCAGTGGACGTGATTGACGCCCATCAACGTGAAGATTCCGATGACTTGTTTTGAAAATACGCACCCCAGAGTGGCCACAACGGCCAGAACGACGGCCATATCCCAAAACATGCGCTGGGCGAAGGCCCAAGTCTCGCCTTTCGCTCTATTGCGCAGATATCCGGTAAAAACCGGGATAAACGAGGCCCCCAGCGCCCCTTCGCTGGTCATGCGGCGGATCAAGTTGGGGATGCGGAAGGCCAAAATGAACGAATCGGCCACCGGGGTGGTGCCCAGCAAAAGGGCCACCCGCTGATCGCGTAAGTATCCGCAAATACGACTGATAACAGTGATTAGGGCGATGACTGAGGCAGATTTTAGGAGCTTGCCTTTTTCGGTCAATCGGCGTGAACTCCGATGCTAACCCTTTAAGCACCAATGACTTGACAAAATCTGGCGTCAGAATAACATAACTCCGGCGGTTATAGCAAGATTCTCAGCCCAAAAATGGCAAATTCGACCAAAGATCGCGCGCCGGCGTCCACCCACAAGAAAGTGGTGGTGATGCTGTTTGACCGGACCCCGATCAAGGGCTACGTGAACCCGGGCGAGTTGGGGCGGGACGGGAGCATCGATTTGCTGACGCCGGATGGGGCGCATCGGCCGGTTTCCCTGCCGGCGGTGAAATGCGTCTATTTTGTCCGCGAGTTTCAGGAGACCTTTCAGCCGGAACGGAAGGTATTTTTGAGCCGGCCAAAGCTGGATGGGCTTTGGGTGCGGTTGCGGTTCCGCGATGAAGACATCATGGAAGGGTTGATCGGCAACGACCTGCTGGACCTGCTTGATTCGGGAGTACAGATTACGCCGCCGGACCTGCATGGAAATAATTTGCGGATTTACATTCCGCGAGGTTCGTTGGAAGAAGTGAAGGTCTTGGGCGTGGTGGGCGCGGCCCGGCGCACGCCTGCGGAAGGCCGCGGCGTTCCTGCTTCGCAATCCAAACTGTTTACCGAATAATTGTTGATTGCACGCGAGTTTGCTTTGCATCGACTTGCGGCGCGATTGGGTATGGGTGTGGGTCTATCCGCTGGCGCTGCGCGTGATGTACATTGGCCGTGAAGCTAAGACGAGGTGAACGATGCGACTTGGGGAAATTGCGAAGCGGCTGGGCTGCGAGGTGGAAGGTGACGCCTCGGTCGAGATTCGCGGCGTGGCTGGGATCGAGGAAGCGGCGCCGGGAGAGCTGACGTTCCTGGTGAATCGCAAATACCGGCCGGATCTGGAGACCACCAAAGCTTCGGCGATCATCGTTTCGAAGGAGGAGTCCCCTGCTGGGATTCCGATGCTGCGATCCGTGAACCCTTACCTCGATTTTGCGCGGGCGATTGAGATTTTTCATCCGGTGCCGGAATTTACAATGGAGATCCATCCAACGGCGGTGATTGCTTCGACGGCGAAGATCGCGCCGGGCGCGCACATTGGACCGTATTGCGTGGTAGAGGAAGAGGCGGAGATCGGGCGGAACGCGGTGCTGCATAGTTTTGTGACGGTGTATCGCGGGGCGAAGATTGGGGATGATTTTTTCGCGCATTCGCATGTGACTGTTCGGGAAGGCTGCCGGATTGGGAATCGGGTTTTGCTGCAGAACGGAGTGACGATTGGAAGCGACGGTTATGGGTTTGCGAAGAATGCGGCGGGCGGATGGCACAAGATGCGGCAGTCCGGCATTACGGTGATTGAAGATGACGTGGAGATTCAGGCGCACAGCGTGATCGACCGGGCTACGGTGGGCGAAACGCGAATTGGCCGCGGAACGAAAATCGATAACCTGGTGCAGGTGGGGCACGCGTGCAAAGTGGGCGAAGACACCATGCTTTGCGGACAGGTGGGATTGGCGGGCACGACCAAGGTGGGCGACCGCTGCATTTTGGCTGGGCAAGTGGGGACAGCGGGACATTTGACGATTGGGGACCGCAGCGTCTTGACGGCGCAGTCGGGAGTACCGTCGGATGTGCCGGCGGATGCGGTGTATTCGGGGTATCCGGCGATGGAAACTTTGGCGTGGCGGAAATCGGTGGCGGTTTTTAATCGCTTGCCGGAAATTCAGAAACAGCTGCGGGAATTACGGGACGCGGTGGACAAGCTGAACGGAAACTAGCCTGCCTTGGCAAATGGTTTTTGATTGTCGGGCAATCCGGCGGCAACTATATCTTGAACGCGCTGGCGCAATTCTTCGCGTTGTTCGATTTTGTAGGCGGTGGCGTCCACCGCGGGGCCAAACTTCACGACCACTTCCCCAGGAAATATGCGCCAGTCCCCTTTTCGCATTAAATTTTGCGTACCTGCAAGGGAAACCGGAACGACTGAAACCCCGGCGCGAATGGCCATCACGAACGTTCCGCGCTTGAACGGAAGCAGGTGGCCGTCGCGAC
>CAWIEL010000005.1:0-58459 GCA_963835025.1 uncultured Acidobacteriota bacterium | reverse complement strand
ATTCTGCGGTAACGCCGAAATTTTCTGCTGCCAGCTGTTCGAATCCAGATTCGGGTTGTGCGCCGATTGCGCTTCGCCGAATTGCGACAGCAGCTTAAGCAAACTCTGCAGCTCGGCTTCCTGCAGTTGCCCGATGCCGCCCGCAAATCCCGTCGCCCCGCCGCCCGCGCGCCCGCCGTTTCCGATTCCAATTCCGATGCCGCCGGCTACTCCACCCGCAATTCCTAACTCGGTGCCCGCGCCCGACCCATTCCCGTGTCCGTTGCCGCCGCCGGCTCCGTTTCCCACTCCCGTTCCGTTGCCGCCGCCATGCGAGCCTTCCGCCGCCGCGATCAACTGAATCATTTTTTCCGGGCTGCGAAACCAATCCTGAATTTTGTCGGCGTCAGCGCCCAACGTCTTCGCCGTCAGCGTCGCCGCCACTCGCGCCTCGGAAAATCCAGCGTCCTCGGCGATGAAGCGAATCTCGTTCACCCGGATTCCAGCATTTTTTTTGTCGCCGAAATAAATCGCCAGCCGGTCCGCCAGCGGTCCCGCATTCGGCCCGGTCTCCATGAAGCACTTCACCAAATTCACAAATTCATCGCGCTCTACGCGCGGCAAAAATCCAATGCTCGCCACGCCCGCATTGGTCAGAAAATCCGCAAAGCTTCGTTCCGCCTGGCTCGAATCAACCGGCACTCCATCCAGCAGCAGCTGCGAACCCGAAGCACCCAACAACAAACCGCCCTGGCTCGTAGCCGCCACTGCATCTCGCAGTTCTTTCCAGGCCGCTTCAAATTGATCCGCCGAACGGGAATGCTGTAAACCATAGAGCCGGGCATACTTAAGCAGAACGTTCAGGCTGCGCACAAACGCTTTGGCGTTGGGAATGGCGGGGGAAACGGGGATCGAAACTTCGCCTTGCAGGGGTGCCATATCGTTACACCTGCAAGAATTGTACTAGGACGAATGTTCGGGGAAATAGTACCAACGGCCCATTCCCCGTACCATTTAGGAAACCGGTAGTTCTTCCGCTGCGTTCGCGACCTTCACGATCGGCGCGGAACTCCCACGGTAAAGCAAATTGTTTCCGATAACTCGTCAGACGCGCCGGGGCTGGAGCAGCAAGTCGACCGCTTCCTCAGCATCTTTAAGGAGCGTCTTGCGCGGCGTGCCGATCCGCGCACGCATGGTTAGTCCACGAGCAAAATCCGTGACTTGCACCGCGCGCACGGCTACCGGAAAGTCAGGCGGGATTTCTCCCGCACCGATCCCGTCCCGGAAACGGCGCTCCACCAGGGCCGCGCCGCCGGCGACCGCGCTCTGTAGGAATCGCTGAACCTCAGCGTCGTTCACCAGCGGCGCCACGCACACCACCAGGCAGCCCCGGGCGGACCCTTTCTCGGTCGCACTTTCGACGGTGTACCGCAGAAAGCCGGTGATGGAGTCGCGAAGACTCTGTGGCGAGAGGAGTGCCTTGGCGGCGCGAGCGCCCTTCCGTTCTGCGTACGCCTTGAGGACGCGCAAAAATATCGCCCGTTTGTCCCCAAAGACGGCATACAGGCTCGGCCGTCCCACACCCATCCCGGCGACGAGATCGTCAATGGTCACTCCGTCGTAGCCTTTCGACCAGAACACCTGGGTCGCCTTTTCCAGCGCCCCCGTCTCGTCGAAGCTGCGCGGGCGTCCGCGCGGCCTAACGGCTTTCTGAATCATTTAGTTCAAAACTCCTTGACACTGTCCATTCCAGCAATATATAACCGAATAGTTCGAAATTAGCAAGCCGCAGTGATTTCGCGGGGCCGCACGACTCAGCCGGCACGCTGCGCCACGGAGACGCCGATGGAACATTCGATCGCGGTGGTCAGCGGCACCACCTCCGGGCTCGGTTATACCCGCAGCCAGCACGCTCGCCGTTGGGTAAAGGAAACGGCCGCTCATTCGTAACCTACAAAGGATAGAAAATATGAACGAAAATATTTTGATCACCGGAGCAAATGCTGGGCTGGGGAAAGAGACCGCCCGGCAGTTCGCATTGAGAAAAGGAACAAAAAAGGTAATTCTTTTTTGCCGAAATCAAGCGAGAGCCGAGGCGGCCAAAAAAGACCTTGAGGAGAAAACGGGAAGAAGGATTTTTGAAATTATCATCGGGGATGTTACCGATGCAAATTCGGTGAGAAAAGCAGTTGAAGGAATAAAGGAACCCATTGATGCAGTAGTTTTAAATGCAGGTGGAGTCGTTGGAAAAACAGCTGCGAAATCCACGCCTTCCGGTATGAATCAATTAGCTGCTACGAATATTTTAGGCAATGTCATTCTAGTGGAGGAATTAATTAAACGGGACAAGTTAAGGAAAACAGTTCTATCGGTCAGTGCGGAAGCTGTTCCCGGAGTAAAGATGCTCGGAGTAAAGCCGGTTTCGATGCGGACTTCTTCCGTAGATGAGTTTGCCGCCGTTCTTGATGGATCCTATTTTGGTAATAAGTTCGATGCATTACAAGCATACGCATACGTCAAGTACGCAGAAACCATGTGGACGTTATCAATGGCCAGAAAATATCCTAACCTCAAGTTTGTTGTGGTGAGCCCAGGGAATACAAAAGGAACTCAGGCGCCAGATAGTCTTCCCCCAGCAATGCGGTTTATGTTGAAGAATTTGATGATGCCCATCGTATTCCCATTGATGGGCGAAATGGTGCATCCGCTGGACGTAGGTGCAAAACGCTTTGTAGATGCTATTTCGGATGAACGATATAAGAGCGGCGTTTTTTATGCCAGTAAAGAGGGGAAGTTATCCGGGGAGATGGTGGACCAGAGCACTTTTTTTACCGATTTGAAAAATACTTCATTTCAAGACAATGCCTACGAGGCAATTCACCATTTCACAAATGGAGTAGTTCTCCATTTGTGACTGGGGGTCGTCGGACGAGATCGGCAAAAGGACGAGCAACAAAATGCACAACTTGCTAGAGAGCTGTTTGGTTGTTGCTTATCTCTCAGCGAACCTATACGCCATCGTCAAGGTGCGGGTGTTTGAGTTAGCCCGTTCGCGCAGGCATCTCCTACTCTATGGCGTTCCCTTCATATTGTGGGGCTCTCTCATCCTGTTGGGATGCAACCTCATGGAGATCATGCGCCGGTTTGATGAGTGGGTTGCCTGATCGCCCATCGATTATCGCTTGGGGATACGGCAGCCGAACGGTCTTCGCTCGCGCCAGGTGTGCGCATAGGTTCGCTGCCGGCCCCTCGCGTGAGGATGATCCTCACGCAGCCAGCCGCACTTCCACTTCCTTCGCTTCCAGCACCGGACGCACTCGCCGAATCACTTCGCTGGCCCACAATTTTTCGCTCAGCAGCACCATCGATCCGTCGTCGAACGAGCAAATCGCGCACAAAAAATACTTTTTGAATTCGTTGTGATACGCATCCACGCCCCGCCGCGCCAGATCCCCCTCGAGCGAAGGATCCCCGCTAGCCGCCAGCGCCCCGGCCCGCGCGCCAAAAGTTTCCTTCTGGAATCGATCGACCAGCCCTTCCAGCTTTTCCGGCGTCAATGCCGATGCCGGGATCACCAGCGACCGCTTGCTCGCATCACGGAATGCAATCTCATGCCGCGTGCAGTAATCCCGGATCGGATCCAAGTGGCTGAAAAAATCGAGTACCCAGCTTTCGTCGCCCGCCACCGCCCGCAGCACTCGCGACCAGATCCGCGCCGCATCCGCCCCGCGAATCGGCTCGCGATTTTCATCCGCTTCGGTCAGTTCCAGGCCGATGGCCCGCACCTCTTCGCCTAGATCGAGTGGTTCGATTTCCAGCAGGTACATTCGGGGTTTCCTTTTCAGGTTTTCTTGAGGCTCTTCCGTTATTCTTCGTCGCCGCTCGTCGCTGGGAATTTCTTCTCGTAATCCGGAGACTGCTTGCGCACTTCCAGCCAGTCGAAAAACGCGTCCGGCGTTTCCAGCCAGATTCCAAACCAGTGCGCGATTTCTTCTTTTTCCGCCCGCTTCTGCGCGTCCACTTTGTGATTCCGCGAAATCATTTCCGCGCGCCGTCGTCCCAGCCGCGCCACTTCCCGCACTCGCTCCGCGCCCGCCCGTTCTTTCTCGTGCTGGAATTTCCGGAACAGTTCATCCAGCCGCACGATGCACATCTCCGCCTCTTCCAGCGTGGAGAAATGCAGCAAATCCGCGAACTCCTCTTCGTACCGCCCTTCCGTGTCCGACTTCGTCGACCACACCACCCGCATCCCGGCTTCTTCCAGCACGCTCATGATGTAATCCGCCGAAGTTTTTCCCGCCGCGCCCAATTGCGCGATCAGTTTTCTGCGAATCTGCTCGATTTCTGCGGGGGTAAAACGCGGCTTGCCCAATTCCTCGGCCGCTTCCAGGATCATCGCCTTCTTGGTCGGCGATCCGCCTTCTTCATGCGTCGTATGTTCCGAACTCACGAAGGTCCTCGATGCGTCGTCGGTTTCTTCGCCGCCGCGGCTTCTTCCACCGGCTCTTCGCCCTGCAGCAGCTTGCGATATTTCGCCACGTTGCGATTATGCTCCGCCAGCGTCTTGCTGAAAAAATGCCCGCCCGCGTCATTCGCCACGAAATACATGTAATCCGTATTCGCCGGCGCCAGCGCCGCCTTCAGCGAAGCTTCCCCCGGATTCGCGATCGGCCCCGGCGGCAATCCCGGATTCCGGTAAGTGTTGTATGGCGAATCCACCGCCAGATCTTTCGCGTGCACCACTTTCACCGGATGCCCCTGCAACTCCAGCGCGTAAGCCACCGTTGGATCGCACTGCAGCGGCCCGCCACGCTTCAGCCGGTTGTAAAAAACTCCGGCTACCAGCGGACGTTCCTCCGGCCGCGGCGTCTCCCGCTCCACCAGCGAAGCCAGCGTCACCACTTGCTCCGCCGTCAACCCCTGCGGAAACACAGTCGAATCCCCAGGATTCAGCGATTCCCACACCGCCCGGAAATTCTGCTCCATGCGTTTCACCACTTGCTCGCAGGTCGTGTGATGCGTGAATTCGTACGTCGACGGAAACAGAAAACCTTCCAGATTCTTGGCTCCTGGCGCAATGTCCGAAACCAGCGCCGCATTCTGCGCCGCGGCCAGAAAATCGTCCTTGCCGCACACGCCCTGCTTTTCCATTTCCGCCGCGATGTCGAACATCGTATAGCCTTCCGGAATCGTGACGCTGTGCACGAAAATGTGCCCCTGCGCCACTTGCCAGAAAACTTCCCGCGTCGTCACCGGACGGTCGAAATAATATTCGCCCGCCTGCAACGGAGTTCGCATGTGCCAAATGCTGAAAAGCTCGAACGCCAGCCGGTTGCGAATCACGTCGTTGTGCCGCAATATCCCCGCGATATTCCACCGCGAAGTCCCATGCGGAATTTCCACGAACACTTTTTCCGGCCGGTGTCCCCGGTAAGGCCGGCTGATCTGCGAATCGATCCAGCCCGCTCCAGCTCCGATTGCGGCAATCACCAGAAGAGCGAGTAACCCCAGGCGGCGCATCTTCCGTTATTCCTTCCCTTCGCGATTCGCGTTACGCCGTTCCAGATATTCGCGCAGGAGAATCGCCGCCGCCACGTCATCCAGCGGCGCGTCTTTTCGCCGCTTCGCCCCGCCCATTTCCGCCAAAGTTTGCTCCGCTTCCCAGCTCGTCAAACGCTCGTCCGCCAGTTCCACTTCGATCCCCAATTCCTTTCGCAGTCGCGTCGCAAAACGCGCCGTTTCGTCCGCCATCTCCCCGGCTTCGCCGGTGATGTGTACCGGATGTCCCACCACTATCAGCCGCACGCCCTTCGCCCGGCAGATTTCCCGCAGCCGGCGGACATCCTCCCGCCGATTCTTGTGCGCCAAAACCTGCAAAGGCTGCGCCGTCATTCCCAGTTCGTCCGAAAGCGCCAGCCCAATCCGTTTTCGCCCGTAGTCGATCGCCAAAATGCGCTGCGCCGGCGTGCTCATGGGCTGCGTTGGCAATTTCAAACCAGGATTTCCCCCAACTGCGGAAAGCGGAGCAAGTGTCATCTGCATTCGATTATACGCGAGCACGCGTCAATTCGAAGTTCACCACCCGCTTCACGGCTGCCGCCCGCGTTCGCTCGATTGCCAGTACTGCCAAAATCCCGCGTCCTTCATCTGCTGATCCAGCCCCGTCTCGTGAATCATCTGCTCCAATTCCGTTCGCGATTGTCGCGCCCCGATCCGCGTCGGGCTATCCGCCAGCGCAAACGCCGTGATCGCCGCGATCGCCACGTGCCGCTTCAACTCGGCGATGTCCACCTTGTCGAACGTGTCCGAAGCCGCATGATAATTCAACATGTAATTCGCCGGCTCCTGATTCGCCACCAGCGTGGGCACTCCTTCGATCAGAAAATCGAAATTGTCCGTGTCCATGCTCACATCAAGAGTGAAATCCTTCACGCCCAGCCCTGCCACTGGTTCCAAAACCTCGCGCGCCGCCGCCATCACATCCTTCCGCCCGCCCAACGCGTATCCGGTTACCTTGCCGATGCCCGAATCGAAAATCACTGCCGCCACCATTTTGTCCAGTTCCGCGCGATGGTCATGCGCATACGCCGCCGACCCCATCAATCCTTCTTCCTCGCCGGTGAACAGCACGAATCGAATTGAGCGCCGCGGTATCGTTCCCGACGCATGAATCACTCGCGCCGCGTCGATCACCATCGCCGAATTGCAGCCGTTGTCCAGCGCCCCGGTTCCCAAATCCCACGAATCCAGATGCGCCCCCAGCAGCGCAAATTCTTCCGGCTTCTCCCGCCCGCGAATTTCCGCCACCACATTTTCCGCTGTTACCGGCCCCGTAATCTTGTTCGGCATTTCGAAATGAACGCGCACCGCCTGCCCGCCGCTCAAAAACCGCGCCATCCTCTCCGCATCTTCGCGAGCCACCACCGCCTGCGCCATTTTCTCCAGCTTCCCGTCCACCGTCACCGTATGCCGGTAAAGCAGCAGGTTCGGCCGCGACGACATCCAGAAAATCGCCTTGGCCCCGGCCTTCATCGCCCGCTCAATGACCGCGGGCGCGACGTCATACTCCGCGGTCAGCTCGTCCCACGTCACCAAAAACTTCGAATGCACCAGCACGATCGCGCCACTCGCCGCACCGCCAGCTTTCGCGAATCCCGCATCATCCCCAAATCCCACATCCACCACATTCGCCGTGATCCCGCCCTCCGGAGTCGCCGGCGACCACCCAATCGAAACCAGCCGCACCGGAAACGCTTCCGGCGCCAGCACCTCCACCCGTGTATTCCCCTCGCTCCAGCCCACCGGCATCGTGTACTTCTCAGTGTGAACTTCGTCCACGCCCGCCACGCGCAGCGCCTGCACCGCCCACCCCGCCGCGCGATCCGCCGCAGCCGTTCCAGTCACTCGCCCCCCGATCGAATCGCTCAGGTATCGCAGATTCTCTTCCAGCGGCGAAGCTCCCATCGCCGCCTTCTCCATCTGCGGCGCCAAGTCCGCGCACGACTTCTCCACCGAGCAAGCTCCGCCACCCGAAGGCACCTGTTTCGCCAGCGGAGCCGGAGTCACCGGCGGTATCGTCTGCGCCACCGCCGCGCCGGACGCCCCGAAAAATACACACGCCCCGCATGCCAGAGCCAAGCAGCTTCCCATCACTTTCAAGGTTCGGTTTCGCATAGTTGTGGCGCGAGTCTACCCCGAAACCGCCATTTCGCAGCCAGTCCAGTTCGCGCTAGAGTCAAATCAAGTTTGACCAGCTCTGGTTCACCTCTCCTTTTATCCCGAAAGTCTGCCAGAAACCCTCCCGGGAACTTTTTGCAGGTGAGGCGAAGATTCTACCTAGCTCCCTCACCACCCCCTTCGCTAGTACTAGTCCTATGTTTCTCAATTTGAGTCACTTAACAATCCCCGAGTCTGGCCCCGCATGTGCGTGTGGGTCCTGCCCGCCAGATAAGGTATTTGCTGTAGAAGTTGCAAGACCGGACCGTAGTTTTTACGGTCGGTCTGGGCGAACCGGGCAGACCCGAACGCTTGATTCGTGCACGACCGAGTACTCGCAACACCCGGAGTTAAATCCAAGATCAAGCTTTGCCGATGCAATCCTGGGCAAGCAAGCGGGAAGGCCATAGTGAAGAAAGTACAAGCAATCTCCAAGTTTCCACCCGTACCGAAGACCAAGGAATCGAACCACCCCGACACCTTCTTATTCTGTGAAGCGACCAACGGCACCGCGCAGTTTCGCGCTGCTTCTACCGCCGACCTCGAATGCACGGTCGAACGCATTGCCGGCGTCCTGGCCATGCAGTGCATGGTGCGGGGCCAAGACCCCAAGAACTTCCAAGTCATGGTTCCGGCGGACCAGTCGCTCGTCTCCCGCCTGATCTCCCGCGCCGAAGAGCTGCTCGCCGAAGGCCGGGCCATCGCCTGCCCCACCTCGCTCAGCGCCCGTCAACGCGAAGTCCTCAACGCCGTTCTCAGCAATCGCGCCAATAAAGAGATCGCCTCCAAGCTCAACATCACCGTGCGCACCGTAAAATTTCACATCTCCTCTCTACTCAGCAAATTCGGCGTCGAATCCCGCGCCGAACTCGCTCGTCGTGCCGCCGGCTTCATGCGCCCCGAACCGGTCGCTGACGTCGACGTTCCGGACGCCATCGTGGCTCCCGGCTTTAGGCCCGAGAAATTTCAAACCATGCCGATGAACCGCAACTACGAGCTGGTGAACCGCAATTCCACAGTTCACCGCAAGACTCTGCTCGCTTAGCAAGGTTTGCTTCGCCCTGGCGCTTCAAGGCGTGGGTCCTGCACTTTGACCCACGCCTTTTTTTCGCCCGCTTCACCCCTCCCGCGTCGCACGAAGCCGCTTTACCCCTAATCCCCACAGTCTTATGATGGATGGGTTCTGTGGGTAGCCCCGCCGCCCCCAACACGTTTATCCTTATATCTGTCGCCTGGCTCTAAGTTAGTCGCGCTCGAATCGAAACCGGAGCCGTACTGATGTCGACCAATCAAACTCTAACTAACACTCGCATCCTGGTCGCCGGTGGCGGCGGTTTCATCGGCGGCCATCTCGTCGCCGATTTCCGCCGTCGCGGCTACACCCGCATCCGCGCGGTGGACGTTAAGCCCTTCGACCAGTGGTATCAACGCTTCGACGATGTCGAAAATCTTCAGCTCGACCTGAATCTCCGCGAAAATTGTGACGCGGCCGCCGTCGGCGTCGACGAAATCTACAATCTCGCCGCCAACATGGGCGGTATGGGCTTCATCGAAGCCAATAAAGCTCTCTGCATGTTGTCCGTGCTGATTAATACCCATCTGCTGCAGTCCGCGCTGAAACACGGCGCCAAGAAATTCTTCTATTCCTCTTCCGCCTGCGTCTACAACGGCGACAAGCAAAAAACTTTCGAGGCTCCTTCACTCCGCGAAGAAGACGCTTACCCCGCCCAGCCCGAAGACGGCTACGGCTGGGAAAAATTATTCTCCGAACGCATGTGCCGCCACTTCCGCGAAGACTTCGGCCTCTACACCCGAGTCGCCCGTTTTCACAACGTCTACGGCCCCTGGGGCACGTGGTTCGGCGGACGCGAAAAAGCTCCCGCCGCCATTTGCCGCAAGGTCATCGAAGCCAAGGTCAGCGGCAATCACCAAATTGAAATTTGGGGATCCGGCGAGCAGACCCGCAGCTTCATGTTTGCCGACGACTGCATCAAGGGCACCAACTTGATCATGAATTCCGAAATTCTCGAGCCGATCAACCTCGGTTCCACCGAAGCGGTCAGCATCAATCAGCTGGTTGATATCGTGGAGGGGATTGCCGGAGTGAAGTTGAAGCGCAAATACGACCTCAGTGCGCCCAAGGGCGTGAACGGTCGCAATAGCGAAAATACTCTCATCAAGAAATATCTGAATTGGGAACCGGATACTCCGCTGCGGGTCGGTCTCGAAAAAACCTACGCCTGGATTTACGACCAGTATCGCGCCCGCGAACGTGGCGAAGCCGGAGTCGTCCGCGAAGCATCCGCTTCGCGCTAATCGCACGTTTTAATTCGCAGACTTTTTGGGATCGCCCACGGATTTCAAGCTCGCTGCGCGCTTCTCATAATTCTTTTCGTAATACGACCGGTACTCACCGCCGCGCACGCCCGCCAGCCATTTCGAATTATCCCGATACCACTCCACGGTCCGCCGTAAGCCATCCTCCAGTGCAATCACCGGTTTCCAGCCCAACTCGGTCTCGATTTTCCGGGAGGTCGTCGCATATCGCCGGTCGTGCCCCGGCCGGTCCTCGACCCGCGTGATCAGCGATTCCGGCTTCCCGCAAATTTTCAGGATCGCTCGCGCGATCGAGATATTTTCGGTAACGTCCGCGCTGCTGATGTTGTAAACCTCGCCCACCTTCCCGCGTTCCAAAACCGCCGCTAATCCTCGGCAGTGATCGTCCACGTGCAACCAAGTCCGCTCCTGCTTGCCGTCGCCGTAAATCGGCAATGGCTTAGCCTCCAGCGCGTTGGAGATCAGCAGCGGCACCAGCTTCTCCGGAAATTGATACGGTCCGTAGTTGTTCGAGGTGCGCACAATAATCCCGGGGAATTGAAAGGTCCGGACGTAGGACCGCACCAACAATTCCGCCCCGCCCTTCGAAGCCGCATATGGGCTGTTCGGCGCGAGCGCCGACGTCTCATCCGCGAATTTTCCCGCGGCTACCTCGCCATACACTTCGTCAGTGGAAATATGAATGAAGCGCGCGATTCCCAGCTTGCGCGCCGATTCGAGCAACGTAAACGTCCCGGTCACGTTCGTGCGCACCGCCGTCCCCGGTTCGTAAATGCTGCGGTCCACATGCGATTCCGCCGCGAAATGCACCACCGCCTCGCAACCCGCCATCGCGGCGTCCACCGCCGCAGCGTCGCAAATATCGCCTTTGCAGAACGAATAGCGCGGATGTCCGGCCACCGTCTCCAAATTCGCCAAATTTCCCGCATAGGTCAAAGCGTCGTAATTCACCACGGTCCAACCCCGTGCACTACCCAGCTGCTGCCGAATAAAATTCGATCCGATAAACCCCGCCCCGCCGGTTACAAAAATCTTCATAGCGCCCGCCCGCGCAATCCGCTCCGTCCGTCCGCGTTGGCCCAGCACAATCCCGCCAGCCCCAGCACAATCGCCAGCGTGAAGAATTCCCACGAAAATGTTTTCCCGGTCACCTGCACCAGAATCAGTTCCAGCGCCGTTGCCGCCGCTCCGATGCCCAAGATTTCAATCGTCACCATCGCCGCGTGCGAAATCGCTGCACTCCGTGGCTCGAATAATCCCATCGACCCGCCGGCCAGAAGAAAAATCAGCGTGTAGAAAGCGTAGGTGTAAAGCTCCAGCTCCGCCGGACGTATCTTCCGCAAAAGCTTCGCCAACGCCGGGCCCGGCCCTACCTTATAATTCGGCCGCAGCCTCTTCCCGTCCAGATACAGCAACAAATTCGCGCCATCGTACGAGTAAACCATTTCGTGCTGCCGGTGTGGATCGTTAAAAATTCTCGGAATGTACCAAGCGAGTTGCGCGTGGCCCAGTGAGAGCGGCGTCCGAACCCAAAACACCACGTGCCCGGTTTCCTGCCGCAGCATCATGTTCTGAGCTCCGGACCCATCCCCCAAAGAAAATATCCGCCACTCGTCGTTGGGTATCGGCACGCCCACGCACCGCACATGCACGCTGAATTGATTCGTAGCTTTCAGACTCTCAATCAAATTCACCGCGCTCGTCTCTAGTGGCAGTGGCGACGGAGCCTCGCCTGCTGGCACCGGCAGAGCATCACCCGGTCGGTTCCACTCGCTCCCAGCCGGTTTCGAAGAATCGTACGCAACGACCGGTGTTCCGTTCTGCGCCAGATCCGGCATGACCGCAGACCCGCCCGCTGTGGCTTCCCGCGTCAACGCATGATTCCAGAATTCTAAATTCTGAATCACGCCCTGCCGAGCGCTCCAGCCCGTCCCCGAATCTCCCAGCACCAGGTTTCCGCCTGGCTGCCACTCCTGGAACTGCGTCTGCTTCTGCAGCGTCGCCGCCACACCAAGCCAGATCAAGAAATACACAAGCGTCAGGCTGGCGAATCGCAAAGGCGTCAGCGCCTCCGCGATAGACCTCTGAGTGGAATTCAAGAACCGAACGACGCCCCTGCCCACCACAATGAATAGCCACGCGCCCACCAGCGACCCGAATCCATTCGTAAAGACGTCTTCCCAACCCGAGTCGCGTTCCGGCACATACAGCTGCAAGAATTCGATCGTGTAAGAAAAAAGCATTCCGGTCCCCAGCGCCACTCCCAGGACAAACGGGACTGATTTCCTGCGCTCCCGCAGTTTTTCCCCCAGCCCAAATCCAAACGGCATGAACAGCAGGACGTTTAGAATCGCGTCGAACACCCCGCTCTTGGCGCTCTTGCCCAGCAGGAATGGGGAAGCTCCATTCGGCAGCACGTGGAAATAAAAACGGAAGGGATAAATCGTCAGGAATAGGATGCCGGCAGTTCCGATGGTTAGAAACCGGTTCGACCAGCTAGTTTCACTTCGGAACAACGCACCTTCGTTCTCTGAATTCTGCATTTCGTCGCGGCTTCATTCCTCCAAATCTTCGCCAAAAGTCTAGCACAGCGCGTACTGTTCTCTTCGCTGGCCTTCTCCCTTCGCCCGCACGCGAAGTACAGGCGCCAGGTCCAGTAGCCGGTTTTTGCCCGTTTCCCCTCGTATTTTCATCGAAAAAAATTCTCTTCGCCTGTCCTTCCTTCGCGGGCACCTGTTCGCTGGAACGACGGAACAGGCGAAACCGCTTAGACCTTATCGCTGCCTTCGTCCAGTAGTTGCGCCCCGCTTCGCCTTTCTACACTGGTCACGACATGAGAACCCACACCAACAACCAGTTCAAGTCGGTTTCAACGCTCTCTCGAATTCAAGGCACTTCCGGCCCGCGCGCGCACCAACCGGCCCTGCTCTTAACCGCCATCGCCACTTTTCTCGCTATCGTTGGACTCTCCAGCTGCGCCGGCTACACCAGCGCCGCCAAAACTGGCCCCGGCACCACCACCGGCGCCGGAGTTCTTTCCGCCAGCACCACCACTCTTTCTTTCGGCGATGTCGCCGTCTCCAACTCCGCCACCCAGACTTTGACCGTCACCAATACCGGCACCGGAACCGTCAACATTTCGCAAGCGACCTTGTCGGGCGCTGCCTTTTCCGTGGTCGGTGGCACTCCTTCCGGCACTCTCCAAGTCGGCCAGAGCGCTTCCATGCAAGTTCAATTTTCGCCCACCGCTTCCGGCGCGGCTTCCGGCACCATCACCATCACCAGTGACGCTTCTGATCCGACTGTCTCCGTGGCTCTCTCCGGCACCGGCGCGCAAGCCGGCCTCTCCGTCTCTCCGGCCACTTGGAATTTCGGCAACACCACCGTCGGTCAGAGCAGCTCGGCTAGCGTGAAACTCACCAACACTGGCAACACCAGCGTCACCATTAACATGGCCACCGTCAACGGCAGCGCCTTCGGCATCTCCGGCCTCGCCACTCCGATGACTCTCACCGCGGGCCAGTCTGTGAACTTCAACGCCCAGTTCACTCCGACGGCGAACGGCGCCGCTTCCGGCAGCATCAGCTTTACCGATAACGCCCCGAATTCGCCGCAGACCCTCACCATGACCGGCACCGGCGTCGCCACTAGTTCCACTCTCGCCGCCAGCCCGGCCACCGTTTCCTTCGGCAATGTCTCGGTCGGAAGCAACGGCCAGCAGACCATCACGCTGACCAACTCCGGCAATGCCAGCGCCACCATCTCCAACGTCACCACCACCGGCGCAGGCTTTAGCATCTCCGGGCTTTCCACGCCGGTCACGCTCACTGCCAACCAGTCCGTAAATTTCACCGCGCAATTCGCACCGACCACTGCGGGCGCCGCTTCCGGCTCCATCGCCATCAGCAGCAACGCCAACAACTCCACACTCGCGATTCCGCTCAGCGCTACCGGCACGCAGGGCAGCCTCACCTCCAACCCGGGTGCCGTAACCTTCGGTAACGTCAACGTTGGCTCCTCCGGCTCCTCCACCGTCACCTTGACCAACTCCGGCTCGGCCACCATCAGCATCTCCCAGGCCAGCGTCTCAGGCGCCGGATTCACCATTACCGGCCTCGCCACTCCGGCCACTCTCCCCGCCGGTCAATCGACTTCCTTCACCGCAAAATTTGCACCTGCGACCGCGGGCAGCGCGTCCGGCAGCATCTCGATCGTTAGCAACGCGCCGAATTCGCCGCTCGCCATCGGACTCACCGGCACGGGAGTCGCTTCTCAACCGCAACTCACCATTACTCCTGGCTCGGTGAATTTCGGCAGCACCGGCGTCGGTACCAGCTCCTCGGCCACCGTTTCGCTTTCGAACCAAGGCAACGCTACCTTAACCGTCTCGCAGATCTCTGCTTCCGGCGCAGGCTTCAGCGTCAGCGGTGCCGGCACTCCGCTCAATATCGCTGCCGGCTCCAGCGCATCCTTCACCGCGACATTTGCTCCTACCACTTCGGGCGCAGCAACTGGCTCCATCTCGATCGTCAGCAACGCCCCGGGCTCGCCGGCTTCCGTCGCGCTCTCCGGCACCGGCACTCAAGCTCAACTCGGCGCCAACCCGTCGAACATCACCTTCGGCTCGGTCGCCGTCGGCAGCAACGGCACCCAAACCGTCACCCTGACCAACAGCGGCTCCGCCACCGTCACCATCTCCCAGGCTTCCGCGACCGGCTCGGGCTTCACCATCAGCGGCATCTCGACCCCGCTCAATCTCGGCGCCGGTCAATCCACTTCGTTCACCGCCCAATTTGCTCCGACCACCGGCGGCAACGCCTCCGGCACCATCTCCATCATCAGCAATGCGCCGAATTCTCCGCTGAACATCGCCATGAGCGGTTCCGGCACGCAGCCGCAAATTTCCGCGACGCCGTCCAGCGCCGCCTTCGGCAACGTTTCCACCGGCACCAACAACTCCCAGACCATCACCATCTCCAACGGCGGCTCCGGCAGCTTGACCATCTCTTCGGTCAGCGTCACCGGCGCGGGCTTCAGCTTCACCGGCATCAGCGCTCCAGTCACCATCGCGGCCGGCAAGAACGCCACCTTCAACGCCGTCTTCGCGCCAACTTCCGCCGGCGCCGCTTCCGGCTCCATCACCATTGCCAACAATTCGCCGACGCCGTCGATCAACATTCCGCTCAGCGGCACCGGCGTCGCTTCCACCAAAACCCTCGGCCTCAGCACCGCCAGCCTGAACTTCGGCAACGTCAACGTCGGCAGCAGCAATTCGCTCAGCGTCGCCGTCACTAACACCGGCAACGCCAACGTCACCATCTCGACCGTGGCCATTTCCGGCGCGGGATTCTCCGTCACCGGCGTCAGCAACGGCGAGACTTTGACTCCGAATCAATCCATCACCGTTACCGTCCAATTCGCGCCAACCAGCGGCGGAGCGGTCACCGGCAGCGTCGTGCTCTCCAGCGACGCCTCCAATTCGCCATCGACCATCGCCACTTCCGGCACCGGAGTCGCCTCCACTCCGCACTCCGTCGCGCTCAACTGGACTGCCAGCACCGGTTCCAACATCGCCGGCTACAACGTCTACCGTGGCACCACTGCCAACGGCCCGTACCCGACTAAGTTGAACACCACCGGACTCGTTGACGCCGTCCAGTTCACCGACAACTCGGTGACGTCCGGCACCACCTACTACTACGTCGTTACCGCGGTCGATACCAGCAGCGATGAAAGCGCCTTCTCGAATCAGGCCAGCGCGATCATTCCGTAAACGAAATCGCGCTCTCGGCGCGGGCCACTCCATCGCTCGCGCCGGGCGCGCATCAAATTAGCCAGAGTAAAGTTCTAAGCAGGGAGGGTCAGGGCTAGCTGAGCAAGCAAACGCAAATCCGGCTACGAGAAACGGAAGGAATCAGCAGAGCAGCGGCAGTATAAAAAGGCCCTAAAACTAAAGGGAAACCCGGGCCCCGAACCAGCCGTCTTAAGATTGGCTAATATTGCTGCCCCCGCGGACAGGTTACCCCACCTGTCCCCATTGTGTACCCCTGGTCAGTAGTGAAACACCCTCCAAACAATTCACACTGTGCAAGTTATGAATCACGCCCCCATCCTGGAGGGAGCCGACGTGAACCTCGCTTTTCGTTCGCGCCGCTTTCCACTTTCCACCCTGCTGCAAACCGCGGCCACCTTTCTTCTTCTCGCCGGTTTGCTCATCACCTCCGGTTGCGTGGGCGTCACCGGAAAATCCGGCGGCACCGGCGTCGCCATTCAAGTCAGTCCAGCTAACGTAAATTTTGGTTCGCTCACCGTCGGCCAGAAGGCTACCAAAACTCTCACCATTTCCAACTCCGGCACCAAATCACTTTCCATTTCCGGCATCTCCATCGCCGGCACCGGATTCGCCATGAAGGCGCCCGCGCTTCCGCTCAATCTCGCCGCCGGACAGTCTTCCAGCGTCTCGGCCACGTTCACCGCCACTGCTTCCGGCAGCGCTTCCGGAAAAATAATGATCAGCAGCAACGCGCCCGATTCTCCGATGATCGTTTCTCTCAGCGCGGCTGCCACTGCCCAATCTTCCAATCTTACGGTCACTCCGGGTTCGATCAGCTTCGGCGATGTCAAAGTCGGCTCCGAATCCACCCAGACCGTGCAGCTGAAAAATACCGGTTCGACCTCCATCAGCATTTCATCGGTCACCATTTCCGGTTCCGGCATCACCGTCTCCGGCCTCAACACGCCTGCCACTCTCGCAGCCGGCGCTTCCGCCAGCGTCAGCGCGGTTTTCAAGCCCGCCTCTGCGGGAAATGCTTCGGGCGTGCTCACCATCAATAGCAACGCTTCGGTCGCTTCCGACGCCGTCGGCTGGTCCGGCACCGGCACCTCTTCGGCCACATCGAGTTTGGCCGCGACTCCATCCACTGTCGCCTTCGGCACCGTTCCCACCGGAGCCACCACCACTCAAACCATTCAACTCGCGAATTCTGGCGGTGCTTCGATCACCGTTTCCGGCATCAGCGTTTCCGGCTCCGGCCTCACCATTTCGGGCGCCAGCGCCCCATTCACCATCGCCGCAGGAAAGACCACCAACCTCACCGCATCTCTCAAGCTTGGGTCTTCCGGCTCCGCCAGCGGCGCCATTAAATTCACCAGCAACGCCACCGATCCCACTCTCTCCGTTTCTTGGAGCGCCACCGCGCAGGCAGCCGTAGTCACCTTGCAGCCCAACCCCACTGCGTTGAGTTTCGGCAACGTAAATGTCGGCACCAGCGATACGCTCCAGATCGCCTTTAAGAACACCGGAAATTCTGATGCCAACATTTCCGGCATCTCCGTCACCGGCACCGGTTTCGCTCTCGCCGGCTCCTCGGCCAGCACCACTCTTACCCCCGGCCAGTATCTGACGCTCAACATCAGCTACGATCCGAAATCGGTCGCCAGCAATACCGGCACGCTGACCGTCACCAGCAACGCCACCACCTCCAAGCTGAATATTCCGCTCAGCGGCACGGGCGTGAATAAGCCCTCGTCGAGCCAACATTCCGTCGCGCTCAATTGGGACGCCAGCAGCGGCGCCGTCGGCTACTACATCTACCGCAGCTCCAAACCCAATGGTCCCTACGCCCGCTTGAGTTCTTCCACCACTTCCGACACCAACTATTCCGACACCACCGTCTCCGGCGGCCAGACCTACTACTACGTAGTCACCGCCGTAAACTCCAGCAACATCGAAAGCACCGACAGCAACGTAGCCTCCGCCACCATCCCCTCAAACTAAATCGCGATCGAAGAATTTGAGGGTGGCCCATCCTTCGTGCCTTTCGAAGGGTGGGGCTTCAGACCACCCCTTCTCCTAGCCTTCGAGTCCAACGCATATCCGTACTTGGCCGTCATCCAGAGGAGCGCCTTCCGCGACGAAGGATCTCCTTCTTGCCCCGCACTCAACCGCAGTAAGTCCTTCGATCGCGCACACCCATACCATTTCATCGATCTCTTCGTAGAAAATTTCTGCCAATCAGCCGTCGATTTCCTGCGCGGAACTACCTCTTCTTCTTCCCCTTCCCCAACCGAAACTCCCGATGCGCCGTATTCAAAGCCACTCGCACATCCTTCTTCTCCACCACAAACGAAATATTACAATCCGAGCTACCCTGCGCCGTCGCCAGCACATTCACCTTCTTCCTTCCCAACGCCGCAAATGTCCGTCCCACCAATCCCGAAGTCGCCCGCAAATTCTCCCCGATTACCGTCACCAGCGCCGCATTCTCATCAATCCGAATATGGTTCCCCAGCGCGTCACCCAGGTCCGGCGCAAACTCCCGCCGCAACTCCTCCGCCACCCCCGCAGCCTGTCCCGCCGGCACCACCAGACAAATATCGTTCTGCGCCGAAGAATGCGAAGTCAGCAAAATCACTGCGTGAATCGCGGCCGCAGCCGCGAACGTCCGGCCCAGGGCATCGTGCACTTTCGCGATCCGCGGCCCGCCCACCTTGACCATCGAAACCGCCGTGATCGCCGTGATTGCTTTCACGCCCCGCGCTTTGGTGGACCCGTCCGGCGTGATCCGCGTTCCAGGACGCGTCGGCGCAAACGCATTGCGCACCGAAACCGGGAAATGGCATTGCTCCAACGCCCGAATCGTTTTCGGATGAAGCACCTTCGCCCCAAAATGCGCATGTTCCGAGGCTTCGCGGTAAGACATTTCCGGAATTGTTCGCGCCTCGCGCACCGCTCCCGGATCCGCCGTCAGCACTCCATCCACGTCCGTCCAGATGATCACTTCATCCGCGTCCAGTACCGCGCCGATAATCGTCGCCGAATAATCCGAACCGCCGCGGCCAAGAATCGTCAGCACTCCGTCTTCGCTCGCGCCGATAAATCCCGTCGTCACCGGAATCACGTCCGCGTCCAGCAGCGGACGCAATCGCGCCACGCACCGCTCGCGCGTCAAATCCATCAGCGGATCTGCTCCGCCGTGGCGCCCATTCGTGACGATCACGTCCGTCGCTTCCACCGCTTCCGCTGCCCTGCCTCCTGCGGCCAGGGCCGCGGCCAGCATCGGCGAACTCAAACGCTCGCCCAAGCTCCACACCGCATCCCGCGCTCGCGGAGTCAGTTGCCGCAGCAGCACCGTACCTTCACACAGCCGCTGGCAATCGTCGAAAAGCTGTTTCAGTTTCAGCAGTAACAGCTCGCGCCCCGCGCCTTTCTTGGTCAGCGCTTCTGCCGCGGCGAAATGCTGCTCCCGCAATTCATTCAAAATCGTCTGCACCGTGGCGCTGTCGCCCGCTTCGGCTCGCGCCGCCGCCGTGACCAGCGTGTTAGTTACGCCCGCCATCGCCGAAACCACCACCACCACGCGATTGGTCTTTGCCGCCCGCCGGATGATCTTCACCACGTTGCGCATGCATGCTGCATCCGCCACCGACGTGCCGCCAAATTTCATCACCTGTAACGGTTTTCGTCGCATTCCTGTCTTCGGCGCATTTGTTTTGACGTTGCGCGCCGGCACCGTGCGCCCGTCAGGACGCAGCGTCGGAGCCGTCTCGCTCTGCACCGCTACCAGAGCCGCATTGGTTTCTCGCGGCGTCATGCGCGTCGCGCTCCCGCCGTGCTCAGGTTTCGTGCCGTTGATTTTTCCACTCGCCATGGCGCCGGTTTCTTCCGTCGGCGGACGCATTCCCGGATCAAGTCCGGTTCATCCCACGGCACATCGTGATACGCCGTCCGCAGATACGGGCTCGTCGGATCCCTCAGCCATTCCTGTGGGAACAACGCAATCGTTTCCTTGTCGGTGATCGAGGACGTGTCGTCCGCCGCGTCTCCCGTCACAGCCGCAAAAAGCGCCGCGGGAATGTTTCGTCCCGGCCCCAGCGCCAGATGTCCCACTTGCGTCGATCGCGGATTGATTTCGATCAGATACGCGTTCTGTGTCCCGCTCTCCAGCATGAAATCGAATCCGCACAACCCCGAAAGCTTCAGCCGCCGCACCATCGTCCGCGCCGCGTGCTCCATTTCCGCGTTGTCGATTCGTCGCACCACGGTCGCGTGCCCGGTGGCTTTCAGTTTGTTCACCACTTCAAAATGCAGGCTGGCCAGCACCTCACCCTTCCAGCAAGCCACCGCGCTGGTCGCTTCTGTTCCGGCAATGAATTTCTGCGCGCTCATCTGAAATGCCTTGCGCCTCAGCGACGGCCCCAGCAGCGTTGCGTTCTGATTAACCACCGTCCGCTTCAACGCCCGCAGCAAAAGCGGCGGAGCCTGCAGCCGCAAAAACTCTCGCTCCGCGTCCTCCGGCGTGTGCGCGATACTCACTCCCTCGCCGCCCGATGTTCCATTCGCCTTGATCGCTACCGGCAATCCTGCTCGTCGAATAAACTCCCGCAATTCGTCCACGCTGCTCAGCGCCGCCGTCTCCGGAATCCGTAATCCCTCTTCTCGCGCCGCATCTAAAAATGCCGCCCGCGAAAATACGATTGGAAAACTCGCCGGCGCTCCCAGCGACCGCTCCAGCACCTCGCAAATGAAAGACTGCGGCCCTTCCTCGCGCAACTTTGTCGCGTACAGCCGATGCAGATGCTGCACGGAGATGTCGTCGCCGGGAATCACCAGATCCGGCTTGGTCGCCCCGATCGCCGCTGCAAACGAGTTAGCCGGAGAAAAAACGCTGTAATGGTTCCGCTCCCGCACCGCGCTGGTCTTAAACATCGGATGGCTCGGCGGGCACACCGCCTCCACCTGGAATCCGCACTTCGCCAGCGCCACTGCCAACCGCGCAGTCGGATACCATTTGAACGTCGTCGCCACCAGCGCCGTCGCCTTCAATTCCACTTCCTCCCGCACGAACCGCCGCGTCTGACCAATCTACGCCCAGCCCCCCGCCATCAACCACAGTACCGCCGTTTCCAAAGTCGCCCCGCCAGTACCTCGCACCAGTAAGCCTAAGAGGTTTGCCTTGCAGTTCGGTGTCCACCGCCCCCAGCCGCAAGAAGGACTAAATGTCGAGAATTGAATGGATTACCAGGGGAGCTATTTCATCCATCCCTTTTCGTCCAACCCCAAGGGAAGCCGACCATCACGCCACGGAAACTTGCTTCCCAAGGACTCGGCAACGCGCCCGAATTTTCAAGCCGTCGCTGCCGTCCCGAAGTACCGTTTCAACCTCAAAAACGGCTTCTCCAGCACGTTCCACGAAACCATCGCCAGCGCATAACTCGTCAACAAAATAAACGGTGCGGGCACCCACGCTCGCCGGTCCAGCCCGAGCATCTGTACCGCGCCAAACGGAATTTTGTGCAGCAGATACAAACCGTAGCTGATGATCCCCGAATAACGCAGAAACCGGTTCGCCATCACCGCCTGTAGCCATCGTTGCGGCGAATACATCGCCACAAAAATAAATCCCGCCGAAGCCAGTGCCGTGAACGTGAAAACAATCCACCTCGCATGCAGCGCTTCGATCCCCACCGCCAGCGCTCCGCTCGCCACCAGCAAAATCCACGCCCGCGTCAGCCATCGCGCCGGCGCAAATCCTTTGCGCCGCACCAGCACCGCCAAAATCGCCCCGGCCATCAATCCATCCAACCGGCAAAACACGTTCGTGTATAAATCCACGTGCCGCGTCGCCAGAAAATATCTCAACGCGGGTGACAGGCATATCTCCACAATCGCCAATGTCCACAGCGTTTTCGCCGTACAAAATCGCACCACGGGCGCCCACACCAGATAAAACTGCTCTTCTATCGTCAACGACCAGGTCACCGCCAATGGCCCCGCCGCATAGATCGTAGACGGCAGCAGAAAATTCTGCAGAAACAACGGAAACGCCCACCACGGCGACGACGTCTCCAGCACCTTCGCGTATTCCGCCCGGCTTAGAAACCTCATCCCCACGAACATAAAGAGCAGCAGCGCGTAATACAGCGGCCAGATTCGCAAAATCCTCCGCGCATAAAAATTCTCGAAATATTTCCTCGCGCCCTTCGTATCCAGCAAAATCCCGGTAATCAAAAATCCCGACAACGCAAAAAACAAATCCACGCCCATCCACCCATCTTTCGTCCACCACGCCGACCCCATCACCGGATACTTCAAGCTGATGTTGTGCGCCATCACCATCAGGATCGCCAATCCGCGCACCGCATCGAGCTGCGGCACTCGCCGCTCGCTCCCCGAAGTCGCCCTATCCCACGTCATTGCCTGCTCACCGTCCCGCAGCCAAGTACTCTTTTCCACGAGCCAGCGAGTCCCGGCCCGCTGGCCCACCCGTACCATTGCGACCAGAAAGTCGCTAAATTATTGTCATCCTACCATCTGCGGGATAGGCCCATGTGTCCCATGGAGGACTTAAAAGGGATAACCAAGAGGGCATTTTGGCTCAGTTCCAGGCCCAAAGGATGAGCAAACAGTTATCCTAGACGGGAAGTCATTTTGCTCCCCCGGCCTCGGAATTACAGTAATAGTGATGAAAATAAAAGGCTTAGCTATCACCAAATAGGCTCTTCGATTGCATTTCTCTCGCTAAGGCGAAACTCGCCCTGCGGAATGTACGCGCACCAAGCGCCATGCGGCGCGGCAGTTCGACCGAGACCCAAGGAGCAGTCATACCAGCTATGATCGAAGTCGCCATTGTCGGAGCCGGTCCTTACGGCCTTTCCACCGCCGCCCATCTGCGCAACCACGGGATACCCTTCCGCGTCTTCGGCCGCCCCATGGATAGCTGGACCGCCCACATGCCCACCGGCATGATGCTCAAGTCCGACGGTTTCGCTTCCAATATCTACGACCCCGAGCAGCGCTTCACGCTCAAGCAATTTTGCGCCGACCGCAACATTCCTTACGCCGACATGGGTCTGCCCGTCACTCTCGACACCTTCGGCAAATACGGTCTCGCCTTCCGCGACCGCATGGTCCCCGAACTCGAGGAAAAAATGGTCACCAGCGTCGAACGCCGCGGCGATCATTTCGCCCTCCGCCTCGATGACGGCGAGGAATTCGAAGCGCGCAAAGTCGTCCTGGCCATCGGCATCACCCACTTCGCCCATGTACCGGAAACTCTGCGCCATCTGCCCGCGGAGCTGCTCTCCCACAGCTACAGCCAGTCCGATCCTTCGAAGTTCACCAATCGCAGCGTCGTCGTCGTCGGCACCGGCTCCTCCGCCATCGATATGGCCGGTCTCCTGCGCGATAACGACGCTGACGTTCAACTCGTCGCCCGCGGCACCGCCCTGCGTTTTCACACTGGCCCGGGCGCCAATAAGAAACCGCGCTCCCTCTGGAAGCGCCTGCGACATCCCGACTCCGGCCTCGGCCCCGGCCTGCGCACTCGTTTTTATTCCGACTTTCCCGGTTTGTTTCATTACGTGCCCGAAAGTCTGCGCCTCAAAATTGTGCACCGAACTCTCGGCCCCTCCGCCGGCTGGTTCATGCGCGATAAAGTCATGGGCCGCGTTCCGCTGGTCCTCGGCCATCGCATCGAAGGCGCCGAAGTCCAGAACGGAAAAGTTCTGCTGAAGCTGCGTAGCCTGGACGGCACTCCGCGCGAGGTCACCACCGGCTTCGTCATCGCCGCCACCGGATACAAACCGCGAATCGAACGTCTGAATTTCCTCGCGGCCGACATTCAATCTAAACTCAAAAACATCAACAACACCCCCATTCTCAATTCGAAATTTGAATCCAGTGTGCCCGGCCTTTATTTCATCGGCCTCTCCGCTGCAAACAGCTTCGGCCCGGTCATGCGTTTTGCTTTCGGCGCCGGATTCGCCGCCGAAACCATCACCGATGCCATGCTCAAATCTCTAAAACGCAACCCGGCCGCCGTCCCGGTTCGCAACGTCGCTCGCGCCGCCGACTAATGTCTCGCATCCAATCCACATCTCTCTCAGGGCGGATGCCCCGATGAAGACGATGAAGCGCGAAACGCTAGCCATCCACGCCGGCTATGACGGCGATCCCACTACCAAAGCCGTCGCCGTCCCCATCTACCAAACCATCGCTTTCGAATTCGACAGCGCCGCCCACGGCGCCGCGCTCTTCAATCTCGACGTTGAAGGCAACATCTACACCCGCATCGGCAATCCCACCAACGCCGTCCTCGAAAAGCGCGTCGCCGCCCTCGAAGGCGGTGTCGAAGCTCTCAGCGTCAGCTCCGGCATGGCCGCGATTCACTATTCGCTGGTCAATATCGCCCAGGCCGGCAACAACATCGTTTCCCTCCCGCAGCTCTACGGCGCCACTTACACTTTGCTCGCCCACATTTTGCCCCGCCAGGGTATCGCCGGACGCTTCTCCGTCACCGATCATCCCGACGACGTCGAAAAACTCATCGACGAAAATACCCGCGCCGTCTTCTGCGAAAGCGTCGGCAATCCCGCCGGCAATGTCGCCGATATCGAAGGCCTCGCCAGAGTCGCCCACAAGCACGGCGTCCCGCTCATCGTCGACAACACCGTCGCCACTCCGATTCTTTTCCGCCCCATCGAATACGGCGCCGACGTCGTCGTGCACTCCATGACCAAATTCATGGGCGGCCACGGCACCACCCTCGGCGGCATGATCGTCGACGCTGGAAATTTTCGCTGGAACGATTACCCCGACCGCTACTACATGCTCACCAAGCCCGAGCCGGCCTATCACGACGTCGTCTACACCGAGCAATACGGCCGCGCCGCTTTCGTCGCGCATTGCCGCACCGTTTGCCAACGTAACACCGGCTCGACTCTCGCCCCGCTCAACGGCTTTTTGCTTTTGCAGGGCATCGAGACCATGGCCCTGCGCGTCGAACGCCACGTTTACAACGCCCGCAAAGTCGCCGAGTTTTTGCGCGCCCACAAACAAGTGGCCTGGGTCAATTACGCCGGCTTCCCCGATAGCCCGCTCTATGCCATGGCCCAAAAATATATGGGCGACGCGCGCCCCTCGCTGCTCACCTTCGGCGTCAAAGGCGGCTTCGAGCCCGGCGTTAAATGTTTCGACGCCATGAAACTTTTCAAGCGCATGGTCAACATGGGCGACGCCAAATCACTCTCCTGCCATCCGGCATCCACCACTCACCGCCAGTTGACGCCCGAGGAACAATTGAAAGCCGGCGTCACTCCGGAAATGATTCGCTTGAGCGTGGGCATCGAGCACATCGACGACATCCTCGCCGATCTCGACCAAGCCCTCGCCGCTTCCGCGGCCTAAGATCCAGAGGAGGTTTCAGAAATGCCAATCGCGATTGAGGGCGGCCGCGTTCCAGCCCTTCTCCAACTCGCGAAAGGCCTCGTCCCCGCGCATCCCGCCTCATCCGCAAACGACGCCCCGCTGCGCATCGCCCTCGTCAACAACATGCCCGACGCCGCTCTCGAAGACACCGAGCTTCAATTCTTCGAACTGCTCAGCAAAGCCGCCGGCGAGGTTCCGCTAACGATCCAGTTTTTCTCGCTACCGGACCTTCCTCGCGCCGACTCCGGCCGCGCCCACCTCGAAAAATTTTATTTCAGCCTCGGCGATCTTCTCAGCAGCCGCTTCGACGGCGCCATCATCACCGGCACCGAACCGCGCCGCCCCGATCTCCGCGAAGAACCCTACTGGCCCGCGCTTCTCGAACTAATTCGCTGGGCCGAAGAAAGTACTTCCTCCACGGTTCTGTCCTGTCTAGCCGCCCACGCCGGCGTCCTCGCCTCGGACAGCATCCCGCGCTCGCCCCTCGCCGATAAGCAATTCGGCGTCTTCGAACATCAAGTCCTCTCCCAGCATCCGCTCACCGCCGGCCTCGGCGCCACCATGCGCGTCCCGCACTCCCGCTGGAACGAAGTAAAAGCTGACGCACTCCAATCTCACGGCTACGAAATTCTCACCCGCTCGCCCAACGCCGGCGTCGACCTCTTCGTCAAACAGCGCCGCCAAAGCCTCTTCGTCCATTTCCAAGGCCATCCCGAATACAGCGCCCGCACCCTCCTCAAAGAATTTCGCCGCGACATCCGCCGCTACCTCCGCCACGAACGCGAAACTTTCCCCACCCAGCCGCACGGCTACTTCGATGCCGAAGCCACCCAGCTTCTCGCGTCATTCCGCGAAAACGCCGAATCCAACCGCGGCGACGAAATCTTCTCCGCCTTCCCCGAATCCAAAGTCGCCGCCACCATCGAAAACTCCTGGCAAACCAGCTCCGCCCAGGTCTACCGCAACTGGCTGCGCCTACTGAGCGGCAAAAAATCCACCGCGCAAAATTCCGCTCTAACTCCCGCAACCCGCACCTAACTATTTTTCCCGCACCGCCGACGCAAAAGAATTGATGGTGACGGAAACGCATACGCAGTCGCGGCCCCGTTTTTAGCCGTCATCCAGAGGAGCGAAGCGACGAAGGATCTCCTTCTTGCCCAGCCCTCAACCGACTCGCCTTCGCCTCGACGCAATCCATCACCCGCACCACTGTTTTCCCCGTCCCCCGCCTGTGCTAGCCTTCCCACGACAAAAAATGATCCCAATCAACGTCCCCGAAATCGTCTCCACCCTCCCCCCGCGCCTCTGCGACGTAATCAACCCCTGGGTCCAAAAAACTCCCGACCACCCCGCCTTGGTCGAAACCTCCGGCACCTGGACCTACCAACAACTCAACGACGCAGTCCACGAAACCGAACTCTGGCTCAAAGAACTGAGCATCCGTCCCGGCGACCGCGTCTTGATCGTCGTCGAAAACTGCCGCGCCTTCGTCGCCATCCTCTTCGCCCTCAACGCCATAGGCGCCTGGCCCGTCCTGGTCAATTCCAAACTCACCGCCCCCGAAGTCGATCAGATCCGCGACCACTGCGGCGCCCGCCGCATCCTTTATATGACCGCCGTTTCCCCCCAAGCCAGCCAGCACGCCAAACGTCACGGCGCGGTAATCGCCCCGGTCGGCAGCCTCGGCCCCATCGGCGTAGGCTCGCTCAACGAATCCGTCCAGCCCGAACCCATCGATCCCGCCGAGCCTCCCCAAAATCATGTCGGCGCGCTGATCTACACCTCCGGCACCACCGGCCTGCCCAAAGGCGTAGTCCTCACCAATCACAACATGCTCTTCATGGCCGGAATCTCAGCGAAAATCCGCTCGCTTTCTCCCAGCGATCGCCTCTACGGAATTTTGCCCATGTCCCACGCTGTCGGCCTTTCCGTCGTAACCCTCGGCACCCTTATCAGCGGAGCCACGCTCTACATCACCCCGCGCTTCGATCCCGTCTCCACTCACGCCACGCTGGAAAAAGAACGCCTCACCGTAGTCCTCGGCGTCCCAGCCATGTTTCATCAGCTGCTCGAATACGCGAAGTTCAAGAATCTCGCCAAATTCACCACGCCCGACCTGCGCATCATTTCTTCCTCCGGCGCGCCGCTCGATCCATCAGTGAAAATCGCGGTCGAAAAATTTTTCGGCATGCCGCTCTACAATGGCTACGGCGTCACCGAAACTTCGCCCAATATCGCCCAGGCTCATCCCGATGAGCCGCGCACCGACACCTCCGTCGGCCGCATTTTCCCCGGCATCGAAGTGAAATTTGTCGATAGCGAAAAAAATCCGGTCCCCGAAGGAGAAGTGGGCGAACTCTGGGTCCGCGGACCAAACGTAATGAAGGGCTACTACCGCGCACCGGAAGAAACCGCCGCGGCCATCGACAGCGAAGGCTGGTTCAACACCCGCGACCTCGCCCAGCTCCGCGACGGCCACCTATTCATCATCGGTCGCACCAAAGAATTAATCGTCCGCTTCGGCTTCAACGTCTACCCCGCCGAAGTCGAAGCCGTCTTAAACGCGCATCCTGCGATCCTGCGCTCCGCCGTCATCGGCCGCTCGGTCGAAGGCGACGAAGAAGTCATCGCCTTCCTCCAACTCCGCCCCGGCTCCACCCTCACCCCCGCCGAAGCCGCCGACCACGCCGCCAAAAACCTAGCCCCCTACAAACGCCCCAGCCAAATCCTGGTCGTCCCCGAACTCCCGATAAATCTCAACGGCAAAGTCATAAAAGCCGAACTACCAAAACTAATTCCGAACCCGACGTAATCGTTCGGACCCGAGGCGCGTAGCCCGCGCCCAACCGCATCGCGGAGCGGCCTCAAGAGTCAACGCCGCCCAGCCCACCGTGGCTTATTTCCCTCCGTCTGGCGTTGCGACCGCTTAAAGCGGCTGGCGTATTCGCCGGCAGTAATGCCCAGAACACGCAGGAACGTTCGGCGCATGGCAAGCGCGGTCTGAAATCCACAAGCATCCGCGATCTCTTTTAATCCCATCGCGGAGCTATCGACCATTTGCTGCGCCGCCTCCACGCGCATGCGATCCACGAACTGCCCTGGGTTCATGCGCGTTTCGCGGAGACAAACACGGGTGAAATTTCGTGCGCTCATTCCCATGCGTTTGGCGAGCCCTTCAACGCTCAAATTCTCACGCAGATTTTCAATCATCCACACCTGCAGTTCGCGGAGTGGCTGCGATGTGGCCGCTTGCCGCGAAAGCATGTGGCTGTATTGGGACTGCCCGCCCGGACGAACGAGAAACATCACCAATTTCCGTGCGATTTCGAGAGCAACCTGGTGACCGTGATCCTCTTCTACGAGCGCCAGCGCCAAGTCCATCCCAGCCGTGATACCTGCCGACGTATAAATCGACCCGTCACGCAAATAAATCCGATCAGGCTCAACTGAGACCGAAGGATATTGCCGGGCAAGCTTGTCGCAGAAGGCCCAATGGGTGACCGCACTTTTGCCGTCGAGCAGTCCAGCGGCTGCGAGCACAAACGTTCCGGTGCAGATAGCCGCCACCCGCCGAGATCGAGATGCCAACTCAGTGATGCGCTTTAGATAATCGTCGTCATACAGTTCGTCATTCGCCCCAGGACCACCCGCGACCACTAGTGTGTCGATCGGAGCGGCCAAGCTCGTGAGAGGAACGGTATCCGAGATTTTGAATCCATGATTCATTTGCAACTCTGTTGTGCCTTCCGGGCTGGCCACCACCACTTCGTACTCTGGAGCGAAGTTAAACACCTCGAGCGGACCGACCAGGTCCAGCATGTCCACAGGTTGCGGACCGGTAATTACGACTCTCCTCATCGATGACTCCCTCGAAACATTGAGCCCGCGTACGACCGCCGCGTCCGATTTTGATTCATCTATGTCGTGGCGTCGAAGTCCATTTGGAAACTAGTGTTGCCCCCGTCCAACGATATCTGACTTCCGATTGCAGCTAAGGTCCATCGCGGCCACGAAGGAGCATCAGATGAAAAATACGTATCGCGCGATGGAAATAACTTCGCCGCGCGTTTTCTCCTTGGTCGAAAGAAAGATAGCCGTCCCCGGCGCCGGACAGGTGCGCATCCACGTCGAGGCTTGCGGTGTATGCCATTCGGATGCGGCAACTGTCGAAGCACAATTCCCCAACCTTTCTTATCCGCGCGTGCCGGGCCACGAGGTTATCGGACGAATCGAGGAAGTGGGTACTGGCGTGACTGCGTGGAAGGTCGGCCAGCGTGTCGGAGTTGGATTTTTCGGAGGTGAAGACGGAACCTGCGAGGCCTGCCGCCGTGGTGAAACCGCCTATTGTCAAAATGCAATTATGACCGGCATCACCACTGACGGCGGCTACGCAGAAACGATGATTGCGGAAGCGCGCGCGCTGGCCCTGATACCGGACGAACTCAAGTCCGAAGATGCGGCCCCCCTGGTATGCGCCGGCATAACGACGTTCAACGCGCTTCGTAACGCCGCACGTGCCGGCGACACCGTTGCCATTCAGGGAGTGGGCGGGCTGGGTCACCTTGGCGTGCAGTTTGCGCGAAAAATGGGTCTGCGTACTGTGGCGATTGGTGGCGGACCTGACAAAGAGCACCTGGCGCAGAAATTGGGAGCGCACATCTACATCGATGCCAAAGCAGAAGACGCGGCGGCAGCTCTGCAAAAACTCGGAGGCGCCGATGTCATCCTCGCGACCGCGCCGAGCGGGGCTGCAATCGGTAGCTTGCTTCCCGGCCTTAAAACTCGGGGCAAACTTGCGGTTGTCGGAGTTTCAGATGATGCCATCCCAGTCAGCGGCGTGCCACTCATCTTCGGCGGACGCTCAGTCGTTGGCAGTCTCACTGGAAGAGCGATCGAAACTCAAGACACGCTTGATTTCAGCGTGCTCAACGATGTCCGTCCAATGATCGAAACGCTCCCGCTGGAAAAAGCTGAGGAAGCTTACAAGCGAATGATGGATGGCAAGGCCCGCTTCCGAATGGTTCTCACCATGAACTGACCAAGTTCCATAGCGTGTAGTAAAGCGCGTCACAAATCGAATGTGCCAGAGGGAGACTTGGATGAATCCGTTCCAGGAAATCTTTAACAAACAGAAAGCGTACTTCGATTCGGACGCAACGAAATCTTACGAGTGGCGTATCGACCAGCTGACCCGTCTTCAGAATCTGTGCAACGAGAACTCTGAGGCTCTAGAGGCTGCGATGAGCAGTGACTTCAAAACCGCCAGCCAGGAAAAAGTCTTCGAGATTATGGCGCCGGTTGGAACCGCCGCCTTCGCCAAGCAAGAGCTGAAAGAGTGGATGAAGCCTGTAGACGTCGTCGTGCCGAAAGCCCTTCGAGAAAGCGGACACACTGCCAAGGTCTATCAAGAGCCCTATGGCGTCACCCTTGTAATCGGACCTTTCAACGGACCATTGACGCTGCTCTTCGATCCTGCGGTCCAGGTCATTGCGGCTGGCAATCCCTGCATCCTCAAACTCGCTGAAGGGCTGATCGCCACCAGTAAGCTCCTGCTGGATCTCATACCGAAATATTTCGATCCTCGGGCCGTTACTGCGGTCACCGGAAGTAAGGACGAGATGACGGAACTGCTCCAGCTGCCCTTCGACTTCATCTTTTTCACCGGCAGCGTCAAGGTCGGCAAGATCGTCATGGAGGCGGCTGCAAAAAACCTGACCCCCATTCTTCTGGAGCTTGGCGGACAGAATCCTGCCTTTGTTGATCCGACCGCGAACATCCCGGATGCGGCCAAAAAAATTGTCTGGGGCGCAACGGCGTGGGGTGGGCAGTGGTGCACCTCTCCCGGGTATGCCTATGTGCACGAATCGATTGCCGAAGAGTTCGTAAAGGAATGCCAGAAGGCCGTGATCGAATTGTACGGAACCGATCCGAAGAGCAGGTCCGACGACTACTCTCGCGTCATCAGCCCGAAAGCCGTTGACCGGTTTGTCTCCCTAATTGACCAGAGCAAGGTTGTGGCTGGAGGTTCTGCCGACCGCGAGGCGCGCTACTTCGATCCCACGATCTTGTATCCGATCACTTGGGACGACCCGATCATGGAGGAAGAAATCTTCGGGCCGATTCTCCCAATCCTTACGTATAAGGACATGGACTCGGCCATTCGTGAAGTGAAAAAGCATCCAAAGCCCCTTTCCGGTTTTCTTTTCAGCCGCGACCAGAAGGCCATCGATCATTTTCTCGCCAGCTTGTCCTTTGGCGGTGGCGCGATCAACCAAGTGAACATCCATCTGTTCATTGAGACCATGCCTTTCGGCGGCGTCGGATTCTCGGGCATCGGCCACTACTACGGTAAGGCCGGTTTTGACGCTCTCACCCACGCGAAATCGGTTCTCATCTCGCCGCCTGACGTGGCCATCGAACATTTGTTCCCACCCTACACGGACGAAAAGGTCAAAGCGCTCAGCCAGTGGTTTGAATATTGAAATGAAGGTCGAATCGGAAACTGACCCAAACCGGCCACGTTGTGTACTTTCCTACTATCAAACCAATGTGTTATCATGGATCGCTTTCATCTAAAAATACGCCGCCAGAGCGGTCAGGAGGGCACCCCGTGCACCACTCGATCCCCAACGCCCTACCCGTCCAGTTGATACACCACCCCAAATTTCTAATAACGCAATCCGCGATTAGAAATCACCGCAAACCACTCAAAACAAAGGACCGACATGCGTTCTAATCGGCCGGTAAACGGTAACTTTTTCACCCTATTTTTCCCAGTTGATACTGCTCCGATTTCTAATCGACAATTTTTGGACAATCTCGCGCGATTAGAAACACACTCCATCCCAACAAAACAAACACCCGCCATGATTTCTAATCGACAATTTTTAAGGTCCCATCGACTTTTCCAGTTGATACACGACCTGCAGCACTCCCTCCCTCCGCCGGTTACAAATGCCGCCCACGCGATGCTAAAATCCCCTCAGCACCCACCACCACCCATCTCAGGAGCAGCACTTTGGCTAAGCCGCCCCTAGCGTCCGAACGCAAGATCGTCTTCAGCGACGAAGTCCTCCAGGACCCGTACCCCACCTACGCCCGCATGCTCGAAGAGGGCCCCCTCCACTTCGTGGACATGGGCGGCCAGTGGGCCGTCTGGGCCGTTTTCGGTCACGCCGAATGTTCTTCCGTCGCCAAAGATCCCCGCCTCTCCGCCAAGCGCGCGCAGCAGATGATCATCACCCTTCCTCCCAGCAGCCAGGGCGAATTCACTGAACTCGCCCGCATGTTGGGCCTCTGGCTGATTTTTATGGACCCGCCGGAACACACCCGCTCTGCGCAAACTTCTGAACAAAGGCTTTTCTCCCGCCGCCGTCGACGGCCTGCGTCCCCAGGTCGAAGCCATCGTCGACCGCATGCTCGAGCCGCTCAAGCACGGCTCCGAAGTCGAACTGATGAATCAGTTCGCCAATCCCATGCCGGTCCGCATCATTTCCGAAATGCTAGGCATTCCGCAATCGCTGCACGATACGTTTGTGAATTGGTCTCGCGCCATCGCGCTGTTCCGCGGAAATCCCAATCGCACCGTCGAGCAGGCGCGCGCCGCGCAGGAAGCGCTGCACGGCCTCACTGATTATTTCCGCGCCACGGTTGCCGAACGCAGAAAAAACAAAGGAACCGACCTGATCAGCCTGCTGATCGATATCGAGGAAGAAGGAGAAGTTCTAACCGAGGAAGAACTCTACGCCCAGTGCATCGCCATGTTGTTCGCCGGCCACGAAACCACCCGCAACCTGATCGGCAGCGGCATGTACACGCTGCTGCAGCATCCGGCCGAAACCGCCGAGCTGCGCGAAAAACCGGAAATGATTCGCCAGGCTGTGGAAGAAATTTTGCGTTGGGAAAGCCCGGTGCAATTCACCGCCCGAGTTCTAAAAGAAGATATCGAGATTTGCAGCCAGCGAATTCCGAAGCGCTGGTCGGTCCTCTGCATGTTGGGCGCGGCCAATCGCGATCCCAGACAATTCAAGGATCCGAATCAGCTGAATCTGAAGCGTCTCAACAATCAGCACCTGGCCTTCAGCGCCGGCCCGCATTTTTGCATCGGCAGCCAGCTCGCCCGCCTCGAAGGCCAGGTCGCCATCCTGAAACTCGTCCAGCGTTACCCGGAAATGAAACTAGTCGGACCCAAACCCGAATGGGCGCCCACCTTCGGCTTCCGCGGCCTGAAAAGCCTGCAAGTAAAGTTGTGACCGGTAATTCATTGAGACCCCATTCATGAACGGCGCTGAAAGCCTGATTCGCACGTTGCTCGCGGGCGGAGTGAACGTGTGCTTCACCAATCCCGGCACGTCGGAGATGCACCTCGTCGCCGCGCTCGACCGCGCGCCGGAAATGCGCTGCGTCCTCGGCCTGTTCGAGGGCGTCACGACCGGCGCAGCTGACGGATACGCCCGCATCGCGGGAAAACCAGCGTGCACGCTGCTACACCTGGGTCCCGGGTTCGCGAACGGCATGGCAAATCTGCACAACGCCAGCAAGGCGCGGATGCCGATGGTCAACCTGATCGGGCAGCATCCCGCCGCGCACCTGAAGTACGACGCGGCGCTAACTTCCGATGTAGAGGGAATCGCCCGGCCGTATTCGGCGTGGCTACGCACCTCGCGCACGACCGCGGAACTGGGCCGCGACACAGCTGACGCGATCGCCGCGGCCGGCAGTGAGCCGGGACGTATTGCAACGCTCATCGTGCCCACAGATGTTGCGTGGGGTGAAGGCGGCGTGGTTGCGCCGAAACCCGTGATACCGCATGCGCCCCAGCCACCTGTCGCGAACGTCGAACGCGCTGCAGTTCTGCTGCGCAATGGCGCGCGCACTGCATTGATGATCACCGGAAGCGCGTTGCACGGCGCGGGCCTGCATGCCGCCGGACGCATCGCCGCTGCTACCGGAGCAAAGCTGCTCGCGCCGTATCCCTTCGCGCGCATGGAGCGCGGCGCAGGACGCGTTTCCGTGCAACGTTTGCCGTACGTGCCAGAAATGGCAACGGAAACGCTGAAGGAGTTTCGGCAATTGATTCTGGTGGGCGCACCGGTGCTGGTTTCTTACTTCGCTTATCCGGGAAAGAGCAGCGAATTGGCGCCGCGCGATTGCGTGGTGCAAACGCTGGCGACACCGGAAGAGGATTCCGCGGGAGCGCTGGAAGCGCTCGCGCGCTCTCTCGGCCTGAACGACAAGTCGCCAGTGCAGACGCAGGAAGCGGAGCGCCCGGCGGCGCCGGCGGGTGAGATCACGTTAGCCGGACTAGCGAACGCGGTGGCGGCGACACTGCCGGAGAATGCAATCGTAGTAGACGAGGCGATGACGTCGGGGCGAGGGATGATGGCGGCGTCGCGCGGTGCTGCGCCGCACGACTGGCTGGCGAATAGCGGCGGGTCGATTGGAATCGCGCTGCCGCTGGCAGTGGGAGCGACAGCCGCGGCGCCGGAACGGCGAGTGTTATGCCTCACCGCCGACGGCAGCAGCATGTACACGCTGCAAGCGCTGTGGAGCATGGCGCGCGAAGGGCAGAACGTGACTTCAGTGGTCTTCGCCAACCGCGCCTACGGCGTGCTGCAGTGGGAATATTCGGGGTTGGGAGTCGGCGCGCCGGGACCGCGTGCCGCGGACCTCTTCTCGATTGGACGGCCGGACATCGACTGGGTGTCGATGTCCAAAAGCATGGGCGTGCCGGCCACGCGCGCCACATCACTCGAAATGTTCGTAGATTTGCTGCGAAGAAGTTATGCGACCGCCGGCCCGGCACTGATCGAAATTTCGCTGTAGTGAGGCTAGGAGACTTCGTCGAGGTGCCGCGAAATCACGGCCCCGAGTTGCTCTGGATATTTTGCGATCATCCCGAGATGATCACCGGAAACAGTTTCGCACTTGAATGTTTTGACCAACGGTGACCAAACCGCCACCGCGTTCGCCGGAAAGTCGGTGAGTACCGCGGCTCGAACAAACTTCACTTCCCCTGAATAGTGGCGCGGGCGGTAATTGCGGATCGCTTCACGAGCCATTTCCGCCGCGTGCCGCATCGCCGGCGTCATCGCCGCGGCAGCGTCGGCGGCCTGCGACGTTTTCGCCGAGCTTCGACCCGCCGACATCTGCGCCCGCAGCTGTTCCGGCGTCGCCGACCGATCCTCATCCGCGGACATGCCGATGGCGGAGAACACCTTGCGCAACGCGAGCCGGCTGAACAGCAGAACGAGCTGCCACGCAGACAGCAGGCTGCGATGCGGATACGCGTCTAACACAGTCAGCAGCGCCACGCGCTCGCCTGCAGCGGTGAGCCGCTGCGCAATCTCCATGCAGACCAACCCGCCAAGAGAGTAGCCGACGAACAGATACGGTCCATGCGGTTGCACCGCGCGAATCGCGTCGAGGTGATATTGGGCCATCTCCTCGATGGTGGCGAAGGGCTCGTCCACTCCGTCGATCCCGCGCGCCTGCATCCCGTAGACGTTCCGGTCGCAGCGAATGTGGGTCAGCAAACGGTAGAAGTCGATGACGCTGCCGCCTAATCCATGGGCGATGAACAGTGGCGGCTCGACCGACCCTTTGCGCAGCAAGACCAGCGGCGGCAGCCGGGGCGTGCTGGGCCGCTCCAGTTCCGCGGCAAGCGCCGCCACCGTCGGGGTGTTGTAGATCATGACCGGCGGAAGTTTGCGCCCGCAGAGCTTCTCGACTTCCAGAAACAGAGTGCAGGCCGAAAGCGAATCGCCGCCCAGATCGAAGAAGTTATCGTCCGGCCCGACCGGAGATTGCTGTAGCACCCGCTCCCAGATCGGGATCAGTGCTTCCGTCATCGCCGACGTTGGCTTAGTGGTCATACGAGATGGATTCTACTGCACACCGGTGCATTCCTCGCCAATTAGGCGGAAACGAAACTACAGTATCGAAGCGAGTGGGACACAGCGGGAGGATTCAAACATTAGGCGTGCGCAAAAGCCCAATACAACTCGCGCGCCTTGGTGTAGAGGGGGCCGACGGGAAGAACGCGCTGGTCGATCTTGGTGACCGGCGCAACTTTCGAATAATTTCCGGTGGAGAAGATTTCGTCAGCGGACTGAAAGTCGGAATACTTCAAGGTGGTCTCGACGACTTTCACGCCGTTTTGGCGGAGCAAGTTGATGACGCGCTGGCGGGTGATGCCAGAGAGAAAGGTGCCGTTGGCGGCGGGAGTGTAAGCGACTCCGTCTTTGGCCATGAAGATGTTGGAGGTGGCTAGTTCGGCGACGTTGCCGAGCATGTCCAGGACGACGGCGTTGTCAAAGCCGCGGGCCTGAACTTCGAAAAGCGCGCGGGCGTTATTCGGATATAAGCAGCCAGCTTTGGCATCGACCGGCATGGTCTCGATGGTCGGCCGCCGAAAGGGCGAGACGGTGACGGAAAAACCACCGGGCTTGCGCATAGGCGCTTCGTAAATGGAAAGGCACCAGCGAGTCGATTCAGGATCGTGGGCCTGGATCCAGGGGCCTTCTTTTTCCGCCCAGTACATCGGGCGGATGTAGAGCGCGGCGTCTTTGTCGAATTTAGCGATGCCTTCGTGGGCGAGCTTGATCCACTTTTCTGTGGAGACCAGCGGTTTCAAATACAGTTTGACCGCGGAGTCGTTGACCCGTGCGCAGTGCAAATCGAGATCGGGCGTGACGCCTTCGAAATAGCGCGCGCCATCGAAGACCATGGAGCAGAGCCACATCGCGTGGGTGCGCGGGCCCATCAACGGCACATTTCCTTCGTGCCACTGATCTTCGAAGTAGGTCCAGGTTTTGGTGACGCTGTTTACCGCAGACAAACTATTCCTCCGCACGTGCCACTGGAAGTTTCGGACAAGTGGGGCTACTCGGCTCGCGTACTATCGGCCGGTGGCCGCGTCGATCGCTTTGTTCAGTTCGGCCGCCAAAAGCCTGACAAATGGTTCGTTGAGCATGCCGGCGGGATATACGGGAAGCATCACAATCTCGTGGCCGCCTTGAGCGAGAGTGTCCCATTTCGCGCCGGGTTGATCGAACAATGAATATTGTTTGATGGGCCGGAAATTAGTGATACGCCCGGCGTAGGGTTTGGGCGAATAAGCGAAACAAGCTTTGTCGTTGGCCTTCCAGATTTTTCCGAGAACAATTTCTTGAGACACCGCGCTATTCGGAGTCTTGTTGAAGCGCGCTTGCACGATTCCTTTCCACACCGGAATGCGGTTGCGCAGCGCCTGCATTTTTTCTTCGAGAAATTCGGAGCGGCCCTGGGAGTCAAGTTTGAAGAAATTGGCGGCGTGAAAATAAAAGCGCTGCCAAGCCATGTAGCTGTCGTTCCAGAAATTCACCGCCGGAATTTTGGACCAGTCGGTGGTATCGAGGAGCGCGAGCAGCGCGACGTCTTGCCCTTGGGCGCGAAGCTGCTGGGCAACTTCGTAGGCGATGGTGCCGCCCAGGCAGTAGCCGCCGAGAAGGTACGGGCCGTTCGGTTGCGCGCGGCGGATTTCTTTCACGTAGAGGGCGGCCATGTCTTCAATCTTGGTGAGCGGCTGCGACTTCGCCATCGAGACCCTGGGATTGCAAGCCGTAGAAAGGTTGATCGTCGCCCAGGAGTTTAGAAAGTTCGCGATAAATCAGAACGTTTCCGCCGGCTCCATGCATGCAGAAGAACGGAGTGCGCGTCCCTTTGGGCTGAACGGCGACTAACGGGGACCATCCGGCGGGCGCGACGTCACGGCTCAGGACCTGGGCGAGTTCGGCGACGGTGGGCGCCTCGAACAAGGTGAAGATGGGAAGTTTTACGCCGAAGACTTTTTCGATCTGCACGAAGAGGTGCACGGCGAGCGAAGAGTCGCCGCCCAAGTCGAAATAATTCTGGTCACGTTCGATGTGATCGATGCCCAGCAACTCCTGCCAAATGACGGTGAGCTGGCGTTCGACGTTGCTGGAAGGCGTGGGCGCAGGGTCCATGGTCAAATCAGGAGTGGTCGATGACATGACTAGTCCTGGTGAAACTGAATGTGACGGCGGTGCAACAAGCCGAGATCGTTCGAGTGCGAATGGCCGGCGTTACGAAGCAGCGCGACAAGGAGACGCAGAGCCTTCACCATTTTGCGAAAGCAGCGGTAGAGATAGGAAGCGAGCAAGCGCAGGAACTGCCTCGATGTCAAAGCGAACCAGGCCAGCCGGCCAATATCCGGGCGGCGCGAGGTGCGCCACATGTCCGCCATCATGACCAGGCGCTCGCGATGGGTCACGCGGATTTTTACGCCCTTCGATGCGATCAGATCGTAGGTGCGGCCTTCCTGGAAAGCTGAAACTGTTCCTTTGCGGAAAAATTCGGGAAGAGAGATTGAGACGGCGTGCTGCACGACGGCGTCTTCGACGAAACGGGGTAATTCGCGATACTGGATGAGATTGGCGAGCATCAAGGTATCTTCAGCGCGGACGGCGCCGGGATCGAAAACGAACCCGTCGATTTCCACACGACCACGACGGATGGCGAAGCCGGCTGTATTCAGGTAGCGAATGCAGCCGTCGGCTTGGCGCAAATGATGCTGGAGGGTGACCAGCCGGAGTTCCTCGACTTTACCGACGAGCGTAGAGCAGTCACCAGTCAAGCGAAGCTGAAAACAATCGGTAGAGGGTGCAGCCGTGACGGCCGCGGCCAGCGCGGAGAGACAATCTTTTTCGAAGCGGCAATCGGCGTCTGCGAAGAGCAGCACCGAGCCGCGCGAGTCTTGCGCGCCGCGATTTCGCGCGGAGGCGACTCCGGAATGTGCTTGCCGGACGATGGTCAACGGCAAAGAGCGGCTCCAAAATTGGATAAATTCGGGGGCGGCGTCGCGGCTGCCGTCGTCCACGACAATGACATCGAAAGACGGCGCGCTGATCTGGCCAGCGAGCGAACGGAGGCAATGATCGAGGGGCGCCCAGTCGTTATACACTCCCACGACCACGCTGAAGAGCGGGGGGATGGCGGCGGAATTGGCCTGAGAATTAGTCAAAGTTATAACGGAAATGGTACGTTCAGAACCGGTTTTCGGATTGGAGCCACGCGGCGTCATGTGCGTAATTCTACGGTCGCCCCCTGCAACTGGCCTTTCTGAACCCGTTCAAGCAATAATACAGAGCGGCTTGGGTGCAAACAAGGGTACCACCGTACCAAAGCTAGTGGGACCGGTGCCCTATCTTCCAATATAACTTAGGTTTAGGCGACCCATCGCGATATGACTACGCCCCTGGAATGGCCCGGCCGGTCCGATCCACCTGAACTGCCCCAAAACGAAATTCATGTGTGGCGGGCGCCGCTGGTGGTTGCTTCGGGTGAGCTGGCTGCTCTGGAAAACATTCTCTCGAGCGAAGAAAAGGCGCGAGCCGAGAAATTCATTTTTGAAAAGGATCGCGACCGGTTCATCGCGGCGCACGGGACTTTGCGCCGATTGCTGAGCGCGTATTTAAGATGTGCGCCGGAATCGATTTACTTTGCTTACGGTGCGCACGGTAAACCCGCTGTTTCGACGAGCGACGCGGCGCGAGGAATTCGTTTCAATCTTTCACATTCGGGAGATTTCATGCTGATTGGAATCGGCCGCGACCGCGAGATCGGAATCGACATCGAGCAAATGAAGGTGGAGCGAGCCGGAGAAGAAATCGCTCGACGTTTTTTTTCCGCACAAGAAGTCGAGGAGCTGCGCAGGCTGCCCGCCGACGTGCGCACTGAAGGATTCTTCCTGTGCTGGACGCGTAAAGAAGCCTATGTAAAAGCTCTGGGCGAAGGTTTGCGATTTCCGCTGGATCAATTTCGAGTTTCGCTGACACCAGGCGAAGCGGCCGAATTAAACAGCAAAGATCAGGAGCGATGGAGGTTGCGCTCGCTTGCACCGCACACGGGATATGCCGGAGCGGTTGTGGGCGAAGGACAGGACTGGCAACTTCGGCAATTCCACTGGGACGCGAAATAGGCGCGACTTTTCCGCCGATGTTTATCCGCCGGGGCTCGCCGGCGTGGACGGTTTCTCCGATTTTTCCAACAGGACGAACGCAGGCCACAAGATCACAAGTGCAATTAGAAAGAATACGAAGCCACCATCGCGGTGAAGCTTGCCGGTGAGAAAACCGGGATCAACGTGGATGGCGAGCAGGGTCAGGGTGGCGATACGAATTCCGTTTTTCACCACCGAGACCAGCATGGCCAAAACGACGAAGACGAGCTTCTTCCAGCCAGTGCGCAGGAACATTTGGGCGGCGAGCAAACAGGTGATCAACAAGGCGAGACTGGAGCGGATGCTGCTGCACTCCTTGGCAACTTCGATGGTGACGGTCGGCACGGTGAGCAGAAATCCATCTCGAACGACCGGAGTTCCGACGGCCTGAAAGATGAGGTAGGCGATTTCGGTAGACCCGGTCTGCAGGGCGTGAACGACGCGATCGAGAATGACGTCTGGCAAAGGAATCATCAGGAGCAGGAAAAGCATGGGGAAAGCCGCAGCATGGAGGGCGGCGGGGCCATAGAAAAGAAGAAATCCGCCGGCCCATACCAGAATCAGCGCGAGGGTCGAAACGGCCAGCGGCAAATTGCCGTCCTGAGGGAACGGGCTGTGGTTGGCGACGAAGTACAAAATCAGCGCGCCGACAATCAACGCGATACCGGGGCCGATGCCGGGGCGAACAACCGCGAATATTTTTTGTCGATCGAGATAAAGAAGGAATACCGCAACCAGAGGGATGAGCATAAGGTGCGAGCGAGACTCATCGTGCAAGGTGTAGTCGATGAGGACCGCCAGCACTTTGTAGAAGGCGAGACTGGAAATAAGGACGAAGGCGACGAAACTGGCGTGCCTTTTGGCGACGGGCGAAGTGAGATTGGCGGCGGTAGTGGCCATACGATGCGATCTTTTGGAATGAACCTTTTATTCGATACAAATCGAGTCTGACAGAAGCTGCGGTCGCCAAAGTTACCGCGGCATGAGATGTGCCTTATCCAATATGACGGTAGGAGAAGCGTCCGACCAATTTCAAGACAGCTTCCGGCATGAGGGCGAAGACACGCTGGCCGGTTTCCATCATTTTGATTTCGGCGGCGGGCGAGTGGTCCGGTGAGCAACAACGCCAATAGGTGAGTGGCGTTTCCGCGGGAACCCCAACGGCCTTTGAAGGTCAAAAGGCCGGCGTGACCTTCGTCGGAACGTCCCAAATCAAATTGCGAGGAGCCGGCTTGTTTTGCGGCGGCGATGGCGCGCCAGAGCAGCCAAGGTCCGGCGCCCAGTTGATTGAAAGCGGAATCAGACGCGGCGTATTTGTAATAGGTGACGTCGCGGAAACGCAGGGAAAGAATAGTGGCAACCGGCACGTCGTTCTTGTAGGCCATGCGAATTTCAAGCGCGTGGCCCAAGCAATCCCGAAGATTCAGAAACCATTTTTGCGGCTGTGGCGGCAGGCGATGGCGGCGCCGGGTTTTCACGAACAGACGGAAGAAATCCTGGAGGAGGCGGTCGTCATTGCCAACGACTTCGCGCAGTTCCATGCGCTCGGCGTGGCGAATACGCCTTTGAATCGAACTTTTGTGGAAGCCCCGGAAGATCTCATCCAACGAGGGACGCAAATCGATCTGATGCAGCGAGTAATTTCCGGTCGGAGTGAAATCTGCGTTGCGGGCCAAGGTTTCGAAGCGGGGATCGATCAGACGGATCTCCGCATAGCGCCAATGGTCTTTGTTTACTTCCTGGTGGATTTGGGAAAGGAGGCGTGCTGCTTCGCCAGACTCGTCAACCAGGGGTTCGCAATGATCCGAAAACGGAACAGAAACTAGGCGTCGGCCAGTAAGCCAGCTGCGCACTTCACAGAATACGATTCCATTTCGTAGCGGCTGGCCCGGAGCCGACGTGGTCAGGGCCTTCGCGCTGTAACCATATGTTTTTTGAAGAGCCGCGAGCCAGGGTTGGGTGTGAAAAATGGAGGCAGAGGAACTCTTTTCCAAGAGCGCCTCCCAGCGGCTATCGCGGAGAGGATCAATTTCATGGACGTCCGTGTACATGAAGACTGGGCTCTGCCTCAATTCAGTACGTGGAACCGCGGCGCGTACTGATTCTTGAATCGGGCCGAGGAGCTGGGAGCCTCTGACCGGGACGTGACCTGCACTGGCCGACATTATTTTAATCCAGATACGCGAACCGCGGTGGGTGCACCGGAAAGTTTGTAGCTCAGGCGGTTACCTTCGATTACCGCGTGGGCGATGCGGGCTCGTTCGGCGCCCTCTCCTTCGACGCGCCAGCCATCGCCGTCACGGACGAGTTTCATCTTGGCACGTTGACGCCACCAAATGTCGATTTCGCCTGGAAGCGTGGCCCAGATTTTCTCGCTGGCAATCATAGTCCGCAGATGTGCGAGCAAAGCTTCGTACACCTGACGATTGCGCTTGCTGATTAGATAGTCGGGATGGGTGATGAAACTCATCAACCCGTTGCGCTGGCGGATCAGGTTCAACTGTTCTTTCCACAAGGTGATGCTGCGATCGTTGAGAATGTTGAAGAGTGAATAATCCTGAATGGTGGTTAAAGGCAGCTCGACGATGCGGCCGACGAAAAAGGGCATGACTGTACAACAACCGCCTCGTTGCGGTTCGAGATGAGCCACGTTGGGTACGGACATTTCGTAGGAGAAATCGTACGCGTCGAACCAGAGGACATTGCGATACATGCCACCGGCGCGAAAACCGCGAGAGCCGAACTTTTTGATGTACTCGTTTATTTTCTTGGCGCGCTGCAGGAAGATATCGCGTTTTTGATACAACTGGCCGTCGTGAGTGAGATCGTGAACGTTGAATTCGCAACCGCGCGAGCGAACCTGACGGACATAATCGTCGGGTACAGAGTAGCGCTCTTCGGGGATGACCTGGTAAGAGGCTTTGATACTGTAAGAATCGTCGAGATCAATTAGCTCACGAGTAAAATCGCGGCCGGCAGCGGTCTCGACGTCGTGGGTCATCATTAAGGCGTTTGGCGCGCCATCGGGCCAGAACCAGATGAACGGAACGGAGGTTTGTCCGCTGGCTTCGAGCATCAGCCGCAGGATGTCTTCGTGGAGATTGTCGACGGTAAAGTCCACAGGCCACGCGGGAAAAGGAAGTTCGCGCCAGCCGCGGAAATATTCGCGCTGGAGATGGCGACGAACCGGGACGGGCAAAAAATTTCGCAGAAAATAATAAATCTTGCGGACCGGCTCGCTAGCGGCAACGGATTTGGTGTCCGAGGCCATGTTTTCACGGTAGCGCTCCAGGCGCAGATTGCCTACTACTTCATCGAGATTGAAGGGGAGGTGAATTTGTTTGCCTTCGATGCGGACATCTTTGGAAGCGTCGAACTGCGCGGAACCCGGCACATCGGATGCAGTGCCGGAGCGGTTCTGCCCGAAACAAATGTTTTGCGCACCGAAGCGAAAAAAACCGCGAGTTCCGGAGGAAGCATCGGCGACCGCAGGTATGGCGCGGTAGAAGTCGTCCGGAATACGGTAATAATCCAGCAGAGCTTGCATCACGCCAGAATTTGCCTCGGATTTAGGTGCGTCGCAGATCGGCCACGGGAACTATGCTGGTTCGACGGGCAGACAGAGACTTCAGTTGCAGAAATTTTCGGGATCGTTAGCAATCCCTTCTCCTGATGGCAAATTGTGCTCGCAGGACGGCCGGAAGCGATAGTTGCCTCACTGAGACTAACCGAATTGACGGTCTCCGGGGCTGATTTGTCCGAGTCAATTGGTAGAGTTTGCCCAGAGGGACTGAGGATACACTTATTTTTTATATTCACTAGTATGCCAGACGCAATCAGCCTTTTCCGAGGGCTGCGCGGTTTGAAATGTCGTTAGGGTCATTGGCACCAATTGGGTCGCGGCAGTCAAAATAATTCCGTAACTGTGCAATGGATTTCCTCAAATGTGGCTCATCGCAAGCCATTTTGCTAACTGTTTAGCTCGAAGGACGCAGATCACCCATCAAAGTGCGAAAGGATGCGACTTCGCTCCGCACTGCGGGTACCAAAGCCGCAAGAGAATACACGATGACAAAGCTGGCGGCCGCGAGTAGGAACTGCTGGAAGATTCCATCGGGGTGAATCGATTTCAACGCGACTTCGCCGAGAATTACGCTGAGGATTGAGAGCGTCAGGGGCCATATAATGGCGGATCCGAGGCGGCCTAAAGTTAAGTCCGTACCGCGGAAGGTGTAGCGAAGCATTCCGGGAAGGATACACAAGAGGGTCAGCGAGCCTGATAAGGCAACGCCTTTGATGCCGAAGGGCAAGCCAAGGGCGTAGCTCCCAATAATGATGGGAGAAATTACTAGTAGAAGTTTTAGGAGTTGTTGTGAACGTCCGCGGCTGACAAAAATCCAGATTGTTGATTCGAGAAGCAGTTGAGTCAGCGCGCAGATGGTCAAAATTTGAAACACCGGCGCAGCCCCACCCCACTGGTGACCGAGTAGCAGAATTATGACCGGCCGAGCCGCAACAAAAAGGAACGCAAAGATGGGGGCGCTGATCCAAATAAGCAAATTGACGGCTCGTAAATAGTATCGAGCGAACCGTTCCGGGTCATCCTGAGTCCTGCTAAAAGCCGGAATGGCGACGCTGGCCGCAGGGCTGCTGAGCTGACGAACGGGCAGCATGAGTAGGTTGTACGCTCGGGAATATAAGCCAAGAGGGTTGGCGCCGAGATATCGGCCGATCAAGACGTTGTCCGCACTTCGGCTGACGGTAATGATGAAGTAGGAAGCTGCGACGTTGCCGCCGAACGCAAGCATCGACCCTACTCCGGCATCACGACGCGGTAAGCTTGGTCTCCACTTGACCATGATCCAAGACATGATCATCACCAAGATATTTAAGATCAACGGAAGTGATATCAGCGCCCAATACCCAGCGCCCTTCCAAGCTACGACGATCGCGGCGACGACGGCAATTGCGTAAGACGACACGTCACGAATAGCGAGGGACGAAAAACGCATCTGGCGCTTCAAGAGTGCGTCAGGCTGTACCTTGAGACCGCCGATCAAAAAGGTAAGGGATACAACCAATGTGATATTCACGATTCTTGGGTCGTGATAGAAGCGGGCCAGCAACGGCGCCAGGGCGATGGTTATTACTGTCAATCCAAATCCGATTAGAACGTTTACCCAAAAAAGCGCGCTAACTTGCTCGTGCGTAATATCTTTTCGCTGGATCGTTGCTTCAGACAAGCCGAGGTCGGCGAATGCCTGACCCAAGCTCGTTATGGTCGAAACCATGGCGACCAAACCAAAGTCGGCGGGGGTCAAAAGCCTTGCTAGGACAACGGTAGAGACCGTTTGGACTATAAACTGAGCACCCTGCGAAGAGACATTAAGGACGCCGCCTTGAACCGCACGGCGACGCAGGTCCGTTTGCAAATGGCCAGTGCTCAGGCTGTCTTGAGGCTCTTGCTTCGACGAGGCTTCCGACTTTGATTCCGTCACGGGAGGCATTAAGCCGAAGGCTCAGTTGGGAAATTCCATAGTCCGGTCACCGTTGCTCCTGTAAAGCGGAATAGACGGGCATGGTCAGGCGCCCGACGGTATCCCAGGAATGTTGCTCGGCAGCGAAATCTTTGATTCCTTGGCGCCGACTATCGAGTTCCTGATACAAATCGCTTGAGAAGTAGCGCTCCAAATTTCTCGCCAGATCGGCCGGGTCTTCAGGCCGAAAAACGAAACCGGAACGCCCTTCGACAACTTCTTCTTTTAGCGAACCTACATCCGCTGCCAGTACAGGCAAGCCGAAGCTGTACGACAAAAACATCACTCCGCTCTGGTACACATGCTTATAGGGCAGAACCAAGACGTCGGCGGCTTTGAAGTAAACTTCTGTTTCTTCATCAGGAACAAAACTGGCGTGAACGACAGTGTGGCCCGCTAAGGCTCGGTCCGCGAGCGCGGTTTTCAGGCCGGCCCAATATTCATCGCAGTTTACCGGACGTCCGGCGATGATCAGGCAATGATTCGGATTACTCGCGAGAGCTTTTTTGAAAGCAGCAACGAGATATTCAATTCCTTTGTACGGAGTGATGTTTCCAAAAAATAAGATGGTCCGCGTTCCTTCAGGTATGCCGAGTTTTCGCTTGGCTTCAGAAGGGGTCAGCGGGGTATTCGGGACAGAGTTATTGAGCCCAAAAGGTATGACGGTGATCGAACGGCCCTCGACCCCGAAATCTCTGGTCAGCTCCAGTTTCATCTTTTCCGTATGAACGAAGATGTGATCCGCCAGGTGGTACTGAATTCGCAAGGTAGCTCGGTTGATCGCCGAATCCCGTATGATCGCGGATACCGGCGTTGATGTTGTGCAGAGTGAGGACAATTTTTTTCCCGAGCAGCCGATAAAATTGCATCAGCAGAGTGCGATCGAAGACCTCAAATTTGTTATTCCAGAGTATATGGAAAATCTTGGGCTCCGCGCTGAGGGAGTACGCAATGAGCCGAGCGTAATATTTTATGATGCGAGAGATTTTTGCTACTGCACTTGCGGTAGAAGTCTGGTCGCCCCTGAGGTTCAAAAAGTTCAGCCCCGGCTTATTGCGAAATTCTTCGCATTCGAGATGGTCGCTGCCAATGATGTCCAGAGTCGCGCCCTTAGAATACAATTCCGCGGCTAGGCCGTGCAGATAAGGCCGGTCGCCTCCTCCCGTCAGCAACGTAACTGAAATATGAGATTTTACGGCCGACTTATCCCAGTCGTCTAAGTTAGATGCATCTCGATCGACGATTGAGTGATCGGCGGTTTGAGTATTCTGGCTCATACTTGGGCGAGGCGCTCTTCGACGATTTCGCAGATGGCGTGGCAGATGGTGACGTGCATTTCCTGAATGCGCGGCGTGGATTTGGCGGGAACGCGGAGGCAGACGTCGCAGACCGCGTTCATTTTGCCGCCGGTTTCGCCGGTCAGGCCGATCACTTTGACCTTGTGTTCATGGGCGGTTTCGATGGCGCGCAGAATGTTGGCGCTGTTGCCGCTTGTGGAAATCGCCAGAAGTACGTCGCCCGTCCGTCCGTGGGCGGCGACTTCGCGCGCGAACACGAGATCGTAGCCGTAATCGTTGCCGATCGCGGTGAGCGCCGAGGTATTGACGTGCAGCGCCATGGAACGAAATGGGCGGCGTTCGATGAGAAAGCGGCCAGTGAGTTCAGCGGCCATGTGCTGCGCGTCGGCGGCTGAACCGCCATTGCCGCACCACATCAACAGCCCACCGGCGGCGAGCGACTCCACAATCATATCGATCGCGCGCGAAACATCTTCGGTGACGCTGGGCAGCGTCTTCGCGGTTTCGAGATGAGCGTTCCAGATCCCTGCAATTTTTTCCAGTTGCGGCGTTGTGGTTTTCAATTTCGGTTCCTCTGATGCACGTTTGCTGGGCCGATTTGTTTCGTTAAGGTTTCGGTTCTTCGTGCTGGTGATGCCGCACGTGGTGGTAACGACCGGCGTAAAACAGCAAAGGCTTGCCTTCCCACCACTCGAAATGTTCGACCTGGCCGATGTAGAGAGTGTGATCGCCCGCCTCGTGAACATTGATCACATGAGCGACGAAATGCGCGACGGCACCTTCCAGAAGCGGAACTTCGCGGCGGGTGATGAATTCGACATTCAGGCCTTCTACTTTTCGTCCCGCGAAGTGATCGCTGAGGGCTTCCTGGCCCTCGGCCAAGACGCTGACGCCGTAGCGGCGGGAAGCAGAAAGAAAACGGTGCATGTGCGAGCGATTATCGAGCGAGAGCAGAACCAGCGGCGGATCGAGCGACACCGAGAGAAAGGCATTCGCGGTCATGCCGTGAACGCGCTCTTGGTGAAGGGTGGTGACCACGCTGACACCGGTGGCGAAGCGTCCCAGCGCGTTACGAAATTCACGCGGATGAATCGAAAACGTCTCCGTGGTGCTGGACGGAGGTTTAGAGATTTCGTTGGTTAGCATGGAGTGTTCTCGCGCTTTGGTCATTTTGTTTCCACTTCCCTGCCAGCGAAAGAGCTAGCGTTCGACGTTCGAAGGCAACGCGAAATCGAAAGATTTAGATTCGCTGCGAATTCCAAGTTCAGCCGGATCGATCCTCCGATCAAAATCAGCGCGCTGGCCGGAGAGGATCGCTTCGGCTGATTCGAGTCCGGCCAAGGTGGCGATATCGGTTTCGGTGCGATTGACGCAGTACAAATTCTTGAACTGAGCGAGTTCTTCGACCAGTTTGAGTCGGCTCTTGATCATCCAGTTGTCGCGATTCTGGGAGGCGTCGGCACCGGGGAGTTTCAGGACTAAGTGATCGAAAAACTTTGAGGGATCGACCAGGCCGAATCTGGCGCAATCGTCGAGGGCCATCTTGGCGATCGCGGCCGCGTCCATATCCAGAAGCGGGTCGGGGCCGAAACAATAATACTCGCAGCAGAGACAGGTCTTTCCTTTGGGCACCATCTCGCCATTGAAGGCCGTGTAATTGGTGAGGCGGCCGATGCGGGTATCGGGGCTGGTTACGTGCAACCACGCTTGCGGAAAACGCGGCTCCTCGTTCAGGAAAAGGTAGGCGAGGACGACGGTGCGAGGCGCGACACCGCCCGGCTTGGGTTTAGCTGCTCCGGCTGCAGGGTCGGGCATTAGGTAGCCGCGCAAAATCTCCAGTGGAACGCTGGACACCACGAATTGCGGGCGGAAATTTACGGTTTCGCCGCCGACTTCGGCGACGACGCCGTTAATTTTTCCGTCGGCCGCCTCCATGGAGATCAATTTCGACTGGTAGAGAAACTTCCCGCCGGCCTGTTCCATGCCCTGGGCCATCAAATCGCAAATCTGGCCGCTGCCTTTTGCCGGATGACGCCAAATGCCTTTGAAGGTGTTTACTTCCTTCTTGGAGAAGGCGCGATCGATCACGGCTTTTAGCGTGGCGAAAAAGCCCGGCTCTTTTTCGGTGGCGACGTTGGGCGTCAAACGCAGGTCCGCCCATTTTTTCCCGGTCAATTTTTCCTGGAAGCCCTGAGCGAAGGTGCGGGTCATCCGGCGTCCGCGGGTCTGGTAGAAATATTCCTCGACGTTGCGAGGAGGCTTGGAGGAGGGCTTAATGCGGCACCAGAGAAGTTCAAAACCGGTAGCGAGAAAAGTTCCCCAGGGCATGCCGCGGCGAAAACCCTGGAAAGCCGGCGACATGTCCACGATTTGACCTTCATACAGGATGCCGCCGCGATGCGGATAGGGCCGGTAATCGGGGCCGAGAAGCTTGCTCCAGAATTCGTCGACTTTGGCGAGGCGGTTGTAGAGTTCCTTGCGGCCGACGTCGACGACAAAATCGCCGCGGTGAATCGAGCGCATCAGTCCGCCGGGCGCTTTATCCTTTTCCAAAATTATGGGCTTCTGGCCCGCCTGGGCCAGCGAATGTCCGGCGGCGAGACCCGCGGGGCCGGCGCCCAAAATTAAGGTGTGAACGTCTTCAGTGCGCATGGAAAGTGGTTCGCTCCTCTCTAGTCGTGTTGGGTGGCGCTGACGGCGTTCGGTGCCTGAGCCGCGCCGGACTTGCGATTTTCGAGGTCGTACATGGCTTTGTCCCAAGAGCGGAGCAGTGAGCCCTTTAAAGCGGGCAGAACCATTTCAGCCTGCTTCGCAGTCTTGCGACCTAACAGCGGTTCCATCCACGCGTATTTCCACCGCAATCGCGGTTCTTCCAGATGGCCGTTCAACTGAGAGGCGAGAGCCTGCAATTCAGCTATGAGATCTTGCCGCTCCGGATAAAAGTTGTGAAACCAGTTTTGCAAGTATGTCAGGGAAGCTTTTTTGACGCGGTCGCTGTCTTCGAGGGAGCGCAGGTATTGCACGTGAAGCTTCATCGAACGCAACAAAGACTCCTTTTTCTTGTCTGAATTTCCGATGTAGCTAATGCGATTCGAGCCGCTGACTCGATAGTAGACGCGACCTTCCGGGACGAAACGAGTGCCGGCGGATGCGACGAGCACGCGGGCAAAATATTCACCGTCTTGGTCATAGTGAAGAGTTTCGTCCCAAGGGCCTGCGGCTTCGGCCAGTGGACGGCTCACCAAATAGGTCGCGTTTTGCATATGCAAGTTTTCGCCCATTTTTCGCAATAGCCATTCGACCGGAGAAAGATCGTTCCAAAGCGAATTGGGGACAAAGCGGGCGCGCTGGGGGCGAAAATGAAAATGGCCCCAAGGTGACGATAGGAGCAATCGGCCGCTATCATCTTCGCGTAAAGCGGCGAGTTGCACTTCAATCTTATTTGTTGATATTAGATCGTCGGAGTCCAATTCCTGTATGTAATCGCCCTGGGACAACCGGTAGGCGTGGTTTACAGCAGCTCAATGACCTTGGTTCTCGGTTGATACTACCTTGAGACGTTTTGACGCGAATTGCCGCGCAATCTCAGGGTTCGATCCCTTGATCCGTCATTGACTACGATGATTTCTTTGTTGCCATGTCTGATTTACTGCGGAACTTAGGCACTCCGCGATCGAACTTTCGGCATTGTATGCAGGTATTAAGATCGAAACTAAAGGGGTTCGCATAAAAATAATTTCCTAGCTGTCGCTTGAATAACTGGTTCGCCAAATGGCTGACCAGGACGATGCCGCATCATACCGGGCTCGGACGGCGGTGTTTCCTAGCCTTCCATCGGACACTGTCCACGAAGTGCCTCTGATTATGGTTCGGACCAAGGTGCCCGTAAATGGCTCTGTTTGATCTTCATGGCAACAAGTAAACGCACGGGGCCGAGAATAATGACGCCTGCACCGAGCTAACGGCATTGGTTGGAACTTCATGAAACGATGGGCTTTTGGCGGTTTATACCCAAAATGCTAGCTGTCCTAAGACTGGCCACCGGTACAGTGGATTTTGAGTTGGTTTACGCCCAATATTTAAGTACGAACTAAGTAGAGATACGAAGCCGATACACTTGAGGACCGGTGCCCATGACTCGAAGCACACGATGGTTGATCGCTCTCTCCACGCTGACGCTCACTTTGTTTTGCAGTCGTGAATCCCGGGCGACTACGATTAACGCGGCATCCTGTTCCCAAAGCGACCTCTCGGCGGCGCTGAAATCTGCGTCGAATGGTGACACCGTAGTTGTTCCGGCGGGGACATGCACCTGGACGACGTCACTTACCTACACAGCGCCCGGATCGATCGCGATCATAGGACAGGCAACGAGTCCGTGAAGGGCGGAGGGGACGAGACGGTCATCATCAACAACTACAACCACTCAAACGGCTCGACAATCAATTTCACTACTGCAGGAGCGGCTTCGATTTTTCGGTTGAGTCGCATCACTATAAAGCAAGACGGAAACAGCACGGCGACGAAAAACGGTATCGTCAATATCGGCGGTTACAGTCAAAATTTTCGAATGGATCACATGCACTTTATTTTTCAGCCAGGTGCCTCGTCGAGTCTCGGTGTGGAACTCTACAATTGGCTCTATGGCGTGATTGACCATTGCATCTTCGACGAAAATAGCAACACTGTAAATAACGGCGTTCGAATCAGCCACGGAAGCATGGGGAGCGATGCGACAGGTGCGGGAAATGGCTCCTGGGCGAGCCCCACGAATTTTGGCTCCAATCAATTCATTTTTTTCGAAAATAATGTGTTCAATGGAGGAGCGGCGAACGACTGCAACCAGGGCGGGCGGTTCGTTTTCCGAAACAACACGTTTAACGATTCCTTTGTTGAGGCACACGAAATGGAGTTCGACTACCGCGGATGCGCGCAGCCGAAATCTACAACAACGTTTTCAATGGTAACGGTTCGGACACCGACGACAGCGATTTCGCATACGAGACGCGCATGGGAACGGCCCTTGTTTGGGGCAACACTTTACCGACGTGAAGACGCTCCTGGGCATGGCGAATGATCGCACGAACACAGGCCATAACTTCGGTACGGTCCCCAGTGGTCGGGGATATTGCGGAACTTCAACCTCCGGAACTGGAAGCGCATGGGACTTCAGCGCAACGGCGGCGGTCGGATACCCTTGCATCGACCAGTTGGCCGCGGTGTAGGGCAGCTTCTTGCCGGCTTGTTCCCGAACAAAGTAAACAGTACCACCGGCAAGATTTCCTGGCCTAACAACGCACTCGAGCCCGACTACGAATGGCTGGACCAATACAACGCGGTTTCTGGCGGCTCCTTGTGTTCGACGGGGGATACAAACTCTATTGCGGCGAATCGAGATTTCTACTGCTACACGCTGACCTGGAATGGCAGCTCGTTCGTGGGCGCGGCATTTAATGGGACGGTAGGAACGGGTAGCGGAACGCTTTCGGCCCGTCCATCGTCATGCACGAAGAATGTGGCTTATTGGGCGACGGATGACAAACGCTATACCAGTGCTCGAGCCCGAACACCTGGACAGCTTATTACACCCCGTATACGTACCCGCATCCGCTTACGCTAGGATCTCAGGGCACCGGGACGCCACCGCCCGCCCCTGCAAATCTCTCAACGACAGTCAATCAATAACTGAATTTTGGAGCCGGTGGGAGGAATTGAACGCTCCGATCTGCCGATTACGATTCGGCCGCTCTAACGTTGAGCTACACCGGCTGGGAAGTTCGCTCGAGGCGCGTGACGCGGCTGTTGGTGCGCCCGAGAGAAACACTTGCAGACCCGAAAGCCTTCGGGCCATATCTGACCGAATTCATTACTCCGAACAATTCATGATACTCAGTACGATTCAGGGGCGTCGAGCACTTTTTCGATCCCGTTCTTATCCCAGCAAGAAAATCTTCATTGCTTGGCGTCGCTTTCCACGATCTGTTTTGGAGCGCCGGTCGATGGTCTCAATCGCGTCGCCAGCCGTACGACACGAGCACGAAGTTCCCAGAATAAAGAGATCATGCGGGGAGGCAACATGCCTAAAAGTCCGCGGTGCACGCCGAGGCTCACGGCGATGCGACCCTTAATTGTGAGCGGGACGAAATATCTCGGATAATCCATCTTGAGGAATCCGTTCCGCCGCTTAAAATCCGAAAGTGCACTAACTGATTTGTTGCCGAAAGTGAACTTGCTGTAGACAAGATGTTCGAGTCCTTGTTGGTGACAGAGTTCCACCGCTTTGGTGATCATCGCGTTCATGGGCCGCTTGTCGTAATGAGTGCTCATGGAAAGGATTTGCATGATCCAGCCACCTTGTCCGACTGAGACCCACTTCATAAATCCGATGAGCTCGCCTTCAAAATAGGCGCCGATGAATTTGCTGCGTTCAAGATAAGTGGCGTTCTCCAGGCGAACCCGGTCTAGGTCTTTTCCGTAATGCCAGAAGCGCATGCCTTGACGCATGGGTGTTTCGTCATAGATGTGCTTGATTCCGGCGACGAGATCATCATCCAACTCGACTTCGCGAATGACCACGCCCTCTTTAGCGGCGCGGCGTGGATCTTTCCGAGTTTCCTGGGGTAGCGACTCCCACCATTCTTCGAAGTTTGAAGTACTTGCTACAGCCGCGTTATCCATCTCATACGGGTAGTTGAATTGAGGTGTGCTGTCGACGATGGCTTGCGGGAATGTCAAGATATCTGCACGAAGGCCAGAGGTTTTCAAATCCGTGATGAAGGTGACAGGGTTGAATACGAGGCCGCCTTCAATCAGCTCCTCGTCTTTTGCGGCCGCTACTTTCAGCGAAGAACCCGTAGCGACAATTGTACGACCTTGAATAGCAGCTGCCGGCACTGCGATATCTTTACCCCTAACTCTGATTTCTTCGTAGTGAGTGGTCATGGGTTATAGTGTGCCCGCACAGCGACTTGGTATTATTTCGTGCGCGAAGGCGGCCGCGATCCCAGGCGTCTGGGCTATGATTTTCGCACGGCGACAACCAAGTTGGTGCATTCGATGTCTTCGCGACTGAGAGACTTGTATTGTGGATGTACGCGCAGCTGCCCAAGGTCTTCGCGGGAAACGATTTCCTCGAGAAGCGACAAACCTGCGTCATTGAACATTCGGAGCCAATCACTGCGTTGGATTCTGTTGATGTACTGCACCTTATTTTCACACCAGAACTTCCATTGCGATTCCGAGAATGTTAAGTAGTGCTTGGCGCTTGCAGATCTATCATAAAAAGATAAATGGTCCATGATGGCGATGCTGTGCATACCGGTACCCTCGGGTCGGAGAAGGGATGCGATATTCGAAACGAACTGCGGCGCGGTTTCGGCTGGAATATGTTCCATGACGCCGGCGCTGATGACCAAGCTAAAGGAATTCCGCGGCAACGCCTTCATCAAACCGTCAGGGTCCAAAACGTAACGAAAACCTAGTAGCTTGTAGAGCTCGTCGAAGGATTCGACACGTTCAATCTTGTCAATGACCGCTCGCGCTCTGTCAAAATCGCAACCGTCCAAGTATCCGTCTCGTCCAAATCGTTGTTCCAGCTGGCGCACATAGCTTTTGAGTGCCCGCAACTGACGGTTATCCCATACGTCGTAAAGCACGGCCTGAAAGTCGTAAAACAAGCGAAGTGTTACGGCTTCCCAGTGAACCCAGCCAGTCCCGAGCTCGAGCAGGGTGTCCTTAGGCGTGAGTGGGGCATATTTACGGCACCAGGCGATGTTTCGCTGCGCCCTCTCAAAGTAATACGATGCCATCGTGCCGATGGCTCGTTTCCTCGAGCCTTGCCAATTGCCCAGCTCGCGATAGGCGGTTCGGGCCGGGCCACAGCACGAAAATCCTTTCAGGGCGAGAGCGCTTAAATGATATTTGACCATCGAAAAGTTACTCCGGGCGATCGATCTGAGTACTGACTCCTGTCAAAACGAGACCTGTTTAGAGGCAAGACACATCCAATCATTGGACGGCGTTGGCGACCGGTAATTTTAAGTCCGGCGAAGTAGAGCGGCTGCCTGGACGATCATCCAAGAAAAGCCGATGCACGAGTTCTAGGGTTAGTATCTGATGTATCTCGTTCGTGTAGTTTCGGGCGCCCGTCGTGTGACCTTCCACAATCTCTCGAAGACGCTTCGGCTGAATGTACGGGCGACTGAGAGTAGTGGAATCGAGTAGTGTTTCTTGGACATATTGAGCGAGTGCATCGCGATACCAAATTCGAAAATGGAAAACCTTGTGCCTCCCGAGAAATAACCGTTCCAGGTGAAGGCTAGCAAACGCGTGGTCGACGCGGGCGACGTTTTGAGGCATCCCCATGTCATACGCATACTCCGCCTTGAATAGGAACTCGAGCAGTGCCCTGTTTACTGCTCTGGCTGCAGATCCGCTCTCTCCTGCGAGACCGCGATCCGTGGGAATGCGCAGAAGGTCCGGGTTTCCATCACCGATTAGACGCAACGAATCGTCGTTGTTGGCAAGATTGCCTTTGGGTGCCTGAAAAACAGTGCGGACAAGTTCGTTGTCTAGAAACGGGGTCCGCAACGACAACTGGGTTTGCTCCAAAGAAATGATGCCGTAATGATTCCACGGAGTTTGCTTGAATACAGCGAAAGACAGGGGGTTTCCCCCGACCAATGTTTGGTAGGTGCGACCCGCCTGCTGAACGCAGGGTTCGATCTCCGCCTGGAACAATCCCGCGGACGGCTTATTGTATTTTAGTGTCCGAACGCCGCGAAGAAATTCTCCGCCAAGATTTCCGGTCATCCGCACAGGGGCGATCTGTCTCGCTTTTTCGTTCAGATAGACGTCAGGAGAGCGGCTGACGTCGACACAACCATCGGTGAGATATACGGCGCGTTCGGCGTAGTAAGGAAATCTTGAAAGGAAATCCGACCCCGCTTCGATGACCTGATGGGGCTGACCACACGCTTGAGCGACTTTTCTGCTTAACTTTACGTCACGGCAATCACGAAACATTCCGCCGAAGGTGTAGCACGGCAGCGATCCCGCGTGACGCTTTTGCCACGCCATGATCATGCGGCTGTCCAGACCTCCGGTCAGAGACATTGCGATTTGCTGTGCATCGCTGAAGTACCGCGGCAAATTCTGGCTGAATACCTCGCGCAATTTCGTGTAATAGGCTTCGGAGTCGAGGATGCTCTGCTCTTCCCATTCGCCCGGGTCGAAATAAGCCCGCTTGCTTTCGAGTCGCCCGTTTTGAAAGCGCCAAGCTGAACCTGGAGGCAGAACTTCAACACCCTTAAATAGGGTGCGATTGTCCAAGACCGTTCCGCAGGCGATGAACTCTCCCAGGCTTTGCGGATCGAGTCTTCTCAAGCTGGGGCGCACGGACAGGATGGCTTTGGCTTCGGCTGAAAAATAAAATGCGTTGTCAGACTCACTGAAATAAAGCCTTTCCATCCCGTAACGATCGTTGAAGAGGGTTGCTGTATCACGACGTCGGTCAGCGACAATTCCGTGAAAACGGCCGTTCAAAGCTGGCAGAAAAGACGATTCCGACTCTTCATACATGTGGGGCAAGTAGGATGGACCAAAAGCCTCAAAACTATGGCCGCGTTCTTTGAGAGTTGAGATCGTTTGCGGTGCCGGGAATTCTTCGCCGGCGAAAACAATGGTTACGTCGCGCCGTTCGTTTTGGAGAGGCATAGGTTCGGCGAAAGAACCTTTCCGCGCGACCCATCCCACGTACAAACCAAGCGATTCTTCAATCCAAGTACCTGAGACGTAAAAGTCTTCGTGAATCAAAGTACCGACCATGCGCGACAGCTGTGATGCGGCGACTTCGCGTGGTGCCCTGGTGATCAACCTACAATTCCGGGCATCGGCTAACCTATTGTCCGCGAATTGTGGCGCGGACCGTGTTGACGGAGCGGTTGGAGCGATGGTCGCCGCGGACTTGCTGATTGGCCCCGCCTGACCGGCAACATGACGCGCTCGGGCACAGCGGAACCTTGCGGAACAACGGTAGCTCCAAGGAGAAACATCACCCACATAAGACCTGATTTAAAGGCTGCCTCGCTCATGTTATAGAAAAGGATGATTGCCCATAACGCGACATTTAACGAAGCGAGATCTGGGGCCAACGTCACCTGGCGGTTAATGTTCTTGTAGGCTGAAATCAGCAACGCAATCAGCAAAAACGCTCCTACAAAGCCCAGGTTAAGATAGACCTCCAAATAGCCATTATGCGATTCATTGATATGACCAAAGATCTTCCAGATCGTATCGAGTCGGGGACCAAGCCAGAAGCTTTCGTATCCGACTCCCAAGATGGGGTTGGTGTGCATGTTGAGAAGAAGCTTCCAAATATCGGAGCGGCCGGTGAGCGTTGGGTCACGCCCGACGGCCCCGGCGAGATCTCCGTTAACGTCAAAACCAAATGCCAGGATCAGATACACGGCGAAACTGGCAGGCAACATTATTTTGAAAAACCGAGGATGTCGCTTACCCCATTCACTTCTGACGAGCGCGATTATCAAGCAACCGAGGACGAGACAGACGCGCGAAGTCGCGCTGTTGGCGAGATTCAGGAGCCAGAGAATCATGGCCATGAAGGCGTAGTTGACCCAGAGAATGTGTTTAGTTTGGCGTTCTTTGCGGTTTGGCCAGCGGACTAACGTGTCCCAGAAGAAAAACATGCCGCTGACTAGGCAGACTGCTCCCAACATGTTCTTGCTGGTGGTGGCGCCAACGTAGGAATTTGCGCCGGTCCATTCCGAATACTGCTTGCCGATGTACGGATAATACTTGATGAGCAAAACCGAAAGTGGAATGAGGAAATATGCCAGGCGCCGAAAAAGCGTACGGACGGCTTCGAACGGCCGAGGATCCGAGAGCACGACAAGGACGACGAGATAGTTTCCGAGGTCGCGATACCATCTTTTGAAAGAGACGAAAGGCGAATCAGACCAAAGGACGCTGATCAGCGCAAATAACACAAACATGACCAACGCAAGATTTTGGGCCATGAACTGGCCCCAATTGAATGATCTCGAAAATAGAATGCCGACGGCGAGACAGGATAAGTATGGTGAAAATAGATCGATCCAGGGGATTCCCTTCCTGAAGTGCTTGCGCATCCCCTGAGCTTCCCGCACCGCCGAGCCATTGCATCGGTAGGCGCGAAGAAAGAATGAAAATCCAAATGGCCGGCACCCAAAGTGCCAGAGAGCGCTTTAGGATCTTTGGCCGGATCCCAAATTAGAAGGGCGAATAGAAGAACGAACCAGAGGCCGAGGGCTATGACCGGAGGCATCGAGTCAATTCCCTTGTGTGCGGCTGGAGCCGGAAAGTAGGGCCAAATCTTCCGAGGTTG
>CAWIEL010000004.1:0-24594 GCA_963835025.1 uncultured Acidobacteriota bacterium | reverse complement strand
CGAATTCCGCCGATGCATTGCACGTGATGATCGAAACGAAAAAGCTGGCGTACGCGGACATGTATCGCTACGTGGCGGATCCGAAGTTCAGTCAGGTGCCGGTGGACGGCATGTTGTCCAAGGATTACGCCGCGGCCCGCGCCAAGCTAATCGATATGGCCAAAGCCAATTGCAATGTGCCGCCGGGCGAGCCGGCGTTTCCAGCGAAGGGCGACACCACGTATCTCACCGTAGTCGACGCGGAAGGCAATATGGTTTCGCTGATTCAAAGCAATTTTCTGGCATTCGGCTCGGGATTGGTGGCGGACGGAACGGGGTTCGCGCTGCAGAATCGCGGCGGGCTTTTTAGACTCGATCCGCAATCGCCGGACGCGTTGGCGGGGCACAAACGTCCGCTGCATACGATCATTCCGGGATTTATGACCAACGGGCGCGAACGCATCGCGTTCGGAATTATGGGCGGATTCAATCAGGCGCAGGCTCACGCGCAATTCGTGGCGAATGTAGTTGATTTCGGAATGAACATTCAGGAAGCGATGGAAGCGGCGCGTTTCACCAAGCGCACCTTTGCTGGCTGCGATGTGGCCATGGAGGATCGCATTCCGCTCGCCGTCCGCGAGAATCTAGCCGCGCGCGGACATCAAGTTGAACTGCATGGCGCGTATTCCGCCGAAATGGGCGGTGGCCAAGCCGTCGAACGCGAGGTGGCCAGCGGCGTGAATTTTGGTGCTTCGGATCCGCGCAAAGATGGGGAAGCCATTCCCGAGCCTTCGCGGCAGCCGTAGGGCCGTTTCGTTTTCAGAAGCGAATACAAACCCGGGCCTAGCGTGTTATTTTCTTAGCTTCTTACATGCCGACAGAAATCACAACCGTGCTGGAATTTGCGCTGCTGGCGGTGACCTCGATTTTTTTCCTGGTCGATCCGTTCGCGGTGATTCCTCTGTTTCTGGCGGTGACGGCCGGCGCTCCGAAAGCCGAGCGCAACGCAACGGCCCGGCGTTCGGCGCTGACCTGCGCCATCGTGCTCAGCGCGTTTGCCATTGCCGGCAGCCTTATTTTCAAAATGTTTGGCATCACTTTGCCGGCCTTCAAAATCGCCGGCGGGATCATCCTGATGCAGATCGGCCTAGACATGCTGCAAGGCAAGCAGTCCTCGCAGAAATCGACGGCGGAAGAGCAGCAGGAAGGCGCGGAAAAATCCGACGCCAGCATTATTCCACTGGGCATGCCGATGCTGGCCGGGCCTGGCGCGATTTCCACCGTGATGGTGCTGGTCGGCGAATCGCACGCGGTGTGGCAACACGGAGTGATCTACGCGACGATTCTGGTGACGGCCTTCGTTTCGTACCTGATACTTTCCGGCGCCGACCGCGTGCGCGGCTACCTGGGCGAAACCGGGATCCGCATCTTGATGCGTTTGATGGGATTGCTGCTGGTCGCGCTGGCGGTGCAGTTCGTGGCTAACGGCCTGACTGATTTTGGATTGCTGAAACCGCTAGTGACACCGTACTGACCGCACCAGAAACCCTGCTCCGCAGCAAACACCGAGATTACTGCGAATTGCTGAATGTGTTGCAGGTGTTCATGTCGCCGGTGGTCAGCCCCTGTTTGAACCACTGCACCCGCTGGGCGGAGGTGCCGTGGGTGAATTTCTCCGGCATCACTTCGCCCTGCGTCATTTTCTGAATGTGATCGTCACCCACCGCTGCCGCGGCGTTCAATCCTGCTTCCACGTCCCCTTGCTCCAAAATGTTGCGCTGCTCGGTCGAGTGGCCCCAGACCCCCGCGTAGCAATCGGCCTGCAATTCGAGGCGCACCGAAAGTTCGTTGCGCAACTGGGGATTTTGCTGCTGCGCGGCGCGGACTTTGCTTTCAGTTCCGACAATTTTCTGCACGTGATGGCCCAGCTCGTGGGCGATCACGTAAGCCTGCGCGAATTCGCCGGAGGCGCCGAAGCGGTCCTTGAGCTCGTTGAAAAATCCCAAATCCAAATAGACTTTTTCGTCGCCGGGACAATAGAAGGGACCGGTAGCGGTCTGCGCCAAGCCGCACGCGGAATTTACGTCGTCGCGAAAGAGCACCAGTTTTGCGTGACGATAATTCGGCAGGATTTGCGTCCAGGTTTTCTGCGCGTCATCCAGAACGAAGGAGACGAATTGAACTTCGCGCTGTTCGGCTGCGTCGCGCGCCGGATCGGGCGGACGCGCCACCGGAGCGCCGCCGGAGGTGGTGGTGGCGCCGCCTCCATTCAGAAATGGAGTGATCAGGTCGCGCTTAAAAATAAAACTGAGCACCAGCAGGACCAGCAGTCCGCCGATGCCGATGTGCATGCCGCCAAATCCGCCGCCACCGCCGCCGGTGGTATTGCGATCGTCTTCGATATCGCCGCTGGTGCCGCCTGGTGTCCAACGCATAGAAGTACCTCGGTTACCGCCGGATGATAGTTGGTGCTAGTTCACCCAATAAAACGCCGCTGAGCAATCGCGGAAGGTTGGTTCGGAGGAGCGCCGCTCAGGTTCGGGAAGCATAACATTGGTGGGAAATTCGCAGGCGCGTGATTTTCGCTGATCTGGACTTTTGCGGGTCGCAGCGAAGGCCCGGGGCGGAGATCAGTATTCGTCGTCCTCTGATTTTTTCAGGCGCGTCATCTTGAAGGTCACCCGAAAATCGCGGGTGCGGGCCTCGGTCAAAATCGCGCGGCGTATTTCGAGCGGCAGCTCGGAAGGCCCGAAGACACCGGCCATGTCTCGCGGGAAATGTTTGACGAAAAGCGCCGCCAGATGCGCGGTGGCATAAGCGATGGGCGTCGAGATCATTCCGCGGCGGCGAATCTGGAACAGTGTGGGAAAATTCGCGTCGTAGCGCAGCAGCAGCGGTTGATCGTCCTTGGTGCCTTTCACCAACACCGCGGCGGCAAAGCGCGCGTTTTCCAGCACGCCCGCTGCGAATCAAACCGGCGACGCCTTTGGGCGTCAGCGTCTTGGGAAAACGTTTGCGTACGATGCCCTGCGAACGATTCAAGCGCCCTTGACGATACCAGCGGAACAGGCGGTCGAAATCATTGCCGCCGATTTTGGCGTCCATGTTCTGCATGGGCACCACATAGGGCAGCATGCAGACTTCGTCTTGAGCGGCCAAGTACACGGTCGATTCGCCGATGGGCGGAGGGAAACGAAATTTCTCGCGGTCGGAGAATCGTTTGGCCAGCGCAAAGCGCCCCTGGCGATAGACCCGCGGACTGGAAATCGCTTCGTCGTACATGACTTCGGGGTTCCAGGTGGAAACCGGATCCTTACTCTCCGTGCTTTCGTACAATCGGATCTGCACCGACTCCACGGTGTCGAGCAGCTCCGACCCGCGCTTGGCCAGGAGATTGGTCAGGCCCGGCGCCGCACCGGTGCAAATAACCGCTGCACGATTTTTCTCTGCGAAGCGTTTCTGAAAGCGAAATTGTTCGGGGCGGAAAGGATTGCGATTCAGATGCGAATTCAAATCCAGGTAATGCGCGCGCAGGCGCAGCGCCGCGCGCAGAATAATCTCGTTGAATACGGCGGGAGAGGCGTTGACCAGCAGGTTGCAGCCGCGGGCCGCGCGCACGATGGACCACAGATTCCGCGCGTTCGCTTCGACAACTTCAATTTCGCTTTTCTTGCCCAGGAATTTGCGCGCGCGTTCGGGATCGCGGTCGCCGCACCAGACGGTGTGGCCCTGTCGCACCAGCAGTTGAGCCAGTAGTGAACCCGCGCCGCCAACGCCCAGCACGAAGATGCGCATCGGTTGGAAACTCTATCACGTTTGCCGGCGGCTACAACGGCAAGTGCACGGGATCCGGGCATTTGAAAGTACGAACGCGGAAGTCTCGGACAGCCGGCTCAGGCTGCTTCCGGTTCCGAGACTTCCGCGCCTTGCTCGGCGAGCTTCGCCCGCTAGTTCAAACGGATCGAAGTGATGCGGTTGTTCCAATCCTTATTGCTGTAACCCTGCACTTGCCAGGCGCGCAGGTCCGGGATGCTCTGGCGAGTCACGGCGGAGAAGCCGCGGAAGTCCGCGTCATTATAAATGGTGATGTTGACGCGGCCGTAGACCTGGATCGAGCTGATCTTGTCGTTGAAGCCGTTGGGCACGTTCAACGAAGTGCCGCGGGCCTGGCAAAAATAATCGCCGGAGAAATTCTGGCTGACGAAAAAGCAAGCGCCGTCATGCGGGCGTCCGCCAGGACGTCCGCCGCCGGAATTCCACCAGGTCGGACCGCTTCCGCCGTAGGTGATGACCCGGAATTGCGCGCGGCAGCCGCGATCGACCCACAATCCGCGGTTGTCGTTACCCCAGCTTTGTCCACGGACGCACGACGCGTTGCTGATCTGGCGAACCATTTCCACCGACTGGCGCGGGTCGCCGATAGAACAGTATTTGCGTTTGCCGTTATTCGATTCGCAAGTGACGAAATTCTGGTTGGGGCCTTGCGGCGTGGGCGTTACGGCCGTGGCCGCAGAAGCTGCCCAGACCGAAGACCCGGCACGGGCGAATGAAATGCAAAGCACCATGGAAAATACCAGGAGGGCCGGCAGTAGCAGTTTGATTCTCATCGAGTCAGCTCCTTAGAATGCGACCAATCACTTCGGCGGCGGGCGCCGCCCATAGGGGCCTCACGATAGTCCGGCGGCAAATTTCTGTAAAGTGAATTTCCGGCGCAACCGAGGTCTCCCAAAGTCAGATTCGTTGCCGGGGCCGGTGTGCTGGCGTATCATCAACCCAGATTTCTCCGACCCCCGAGCCTACGGGAGAGACAACCTAAGGCGAATGGGGCGACTCTCCCGGTTTTGGGAGGGCAGGGAACCGGTGGAAACCCTGGTTCCTCCCGTGTGGCGGATCGTCGCAATTGAGATTTGGTCCAGCCACGGTTTGGAAAGGATGGAATCCAGCCGCGCGCTTTCCGCGCTGAGTTTCGCTGGTGTCCTCGCCCAAACCAAATTTGGTTTGGGCTTTTTTGTTTTTTGCGGCATCTAAGAAGAACATAGCGAGCGAATGCCACTTCTCGACAAATTCGGCCGCCAAATTTACGACCTGCGCGTTTCGGTCACCGACCGTTGCAATTTTCGCTGCGTCTACTGCCGCTCCGCCGATCCTGAAAACAACATGGCCGCGCACGCGCTGCTCGAATGGGATGAATACGAACGGCTGGTGCGAATTCTGGTCGGCATGGGCATTCGCAAAGTGCGCATCACCGGCGGCGAGCCGCTGGTGCGGCCGGGCCTCGAAGATTTCATCGCGCGGCTAAAAGGTCTCGGCGTGCAGGATCTTTCGCTGACCACCAACGGCCATCTATTGGCGGCCCGGCTGAATGGCCTGGTGGCCGCGGGTCTGGATCGCATCAACATCAGTCTGGATTCGCTGGACCGGGAAAAATTCGAGCGGGTCACCCGCACCAAATCCTTCGAGCAGGTGATTGCCGGGATCGAAGCGGCCCAAGCGTCGACGTTGCGTCCGGTGAAGGTGAACGCGGTGCTGGTGCGCGGATTGAATGACGACGAAGTGGAAGCCTTCGCCGAATTCGCACGCGAAAAAGACATCGTCATGCGCTTCATCGAATTCATGCCGCTTGATGCCGACCGGGCCTGGACCCGCGACCAAATGGTTCCGGCCGCGGAAGTTTACAAGCGCATCGCCGCTAAATGGCCTTTGATTCCAGTGGTGCACGAACGCAGCGAGACCGCGCGCAAATATCGATTCGCCGACGGCCGCGGTGAAATCGGCTTGATCGCTCCGGTGACCCAGCCGTTCTGCGGGCACTGCTCGCGCATCCGGTTGACGGCCGATGGAAAATTGCGCACCTGCCTGTTCAGCAAGGACGATCACGATTTGAAGAGTCTGTTGCGCAGCGGCGTTACCGACCGCGAGATCGGCGACGCGATTCACGTCATCGTGGATCAGAAAGAAAAAGGCCATCGCATCAACGAGCCGGATTTCCACCCGCCTTCGCGCACCATGGTTTATATCGGCGGCTGATTTTGAATGGGAGATTTTGATTTAAGATGAGTTGGGATGTTTTCGGGAGCAGTGGGCCATGGCTGACGACGAATCCAAATATTTTTCGCTGACTGAAGCGGAACGGCTGCGCGTGCAGCTGGAGCCGATTCTGATCGAAGCCATGGAATCGCGGCGCAAAATGTCCGACGTGGATGAGCAGATCAGCCGGCTGGCCGAGAAAATTTCGCGATCCGGCGGGCTTTCGGTTTCCTATGAGAAGGCTGCCAAACGCCGCCTGGAACGCAACCGCCTGGAAGAGGGAATTCAGTCCGCGCTGGAGCGCATCATCGAAACCGGCTGCGTGGTGAAGGATTTAGATGTCGGCTTGCTCGATTTTCCGGCGCGCATCGACGATCAGGATGTTTTTCTTTGCTGGAAACTGGGCGAGGACCGCATCCGCTTTTACCACCGCCAGGATGAAGGATTTTCCGGGCGCAAGCCGCTCGATCCCCGCGACCGCGGTCACAGCGATCCGATCCAGTAATTCGTTTCAGTCTTCGTACTCCACCAAAACGGCCAAAGGACATTTGTGACCGACTCAACAGAAAATCGTCTGAAGGATTCGGCTAGCCCGTATTTGCGTTCGGCTGCGCATCAGCCCATCGATTGGCACGAATGGGGCCCGGAAGCTTTCGCTCGGGCGCAGGCGGAAAATAAACCGATCCTGCTCGATATCGGCGCGGTGTGGTGCCACTGGTGCCACGTGATCGACCGCGAGAGCTACGAAAATCCTGAAATCGCGGCGATGATCAATAAATCGTACGTGGCGGTAAAGTTGATCGCGACGAACGCCCGGACGTCGACGCGCGCTACCAATCGGCCATAAGCGCCATTTCCGGGCAAGGCGGCTGGCCGCTGACCGCTTTCCTCACTCCGGACGGCAAACCATTTTTTGGCGGAACGTATTTTCCTCCGGAAGACGCCATGGGCCGGCCGGGATTCAAACGCATTCTGCGCGGCGTGGCCGAATCGTTCCAGACCCGTCGCGCGGAAATCGACACCTCAGCGCAAGCGCTGGAAGAAGCGGTAGCGAAGGCGGAAATTTTCAAGACGGCTCGCGGCACATTCGACGCCGGCGTGGTGGATTCGGTAATCGAATCCGCCCTGAGCATGTTCGATGAAAAACACGGCGGATTCGGGCAGTCGCCGAAATTTCCGCACGCCAGCGCGGTTGACCTGCTGCTGGAGCGCTACCAATCCACGGGCGCGAAAAGCTTGCTGCACGTAGCCGAGCGCACGCTGACCGGCATGGCCGAAGGCGGCGTTTACGACCAACTGGCCGGAGGATTCCATCGCTATTCCGTGGATGAACGCTGGTGCGTCCCGCACTTCGAAAAAATGACCTACGACAATTCCGAGCTGCTGAAGAATTTTCTGCACGGCATGCAAGTGACCCAGAGTCCTGAACTCTATTCCCTCTATTCCGAGACTGCGTCAGGGATTATTGATTGGGTGACGACGACTCTTTCTGACCAGACGAACGGCGGATTCTACGCAAGCCAGGATGCGGACCAAACTCTTGATGACGATGGCGACTATTTCACTTGGACGCTAGAAGAAGTGCGTGCTGCTTTGACTCCTGAGGAAGTAGCGGTCATCGGAAGGTTCTACGACGTGCAGGCGCACGGCGAGATGCACCATAATCCCGCAAAAAATGTTTTGTGGCGCGCCGAGAGTATCGAGCAGGTTGCCAAAAGCCTGGGTCGCGATTCCGAGTCCGTTTACGATGCGCTCGGCAGGTCCGAAAACAAAATGCTTGTGGCACGCAACAAGCGTAAGGCGCCGTTTGTCGATACGACGATGTACGTCGCTTGGAATTCCATGTTCGTGTCCGCGTATTTTGAGGCTTCGCGCGTTCTGAGCGATAACTGGATGGGTCCTGATTGCCGGGCTTTCGCCCTGAAGACTCTGGACCGCATTCTGGCCGAAGCCTGGGACAACGAAAAAGGATTCCTGCATCGCGTCGGCGGGCCGCGGCTCGATGGCTCGCTCGACGATCAGATTTTCACGGTGGCTGCACTGCTTGATGCTTATGAAATCACGCTGGACCGCCGCTACTTCGAAATTGCCGAGCGTGCGCTGCGGCTCGCGGTCGAACGCTACGGCGATCCCGATGGCGGCGGCTTTTTCGATCGCGCCAAAGACGCCGCGCCGATGGGCGGCATGGACATTCGCCGCAAGCCGCTGCAGGATTCGCCGACGCCCGGAGCAAATTCGGTCGCGGTGATCGTTCTCGACCGCATGTATGGATTGACCGGCGACAAGCTCTATCACGACGGGGCCGAGAAAACGCTGGAGGCGTTTGTCGGCCTGGTCCCTCAGTACGGGCTGTTCGCCGCCACCTACGGACTGGCGGCGCTGTTGCACGCGCGCCACTCTCTGCAGGTAGTGGTGCTAGGCGCGGCCGGAGATCCGCAGGCCGCAGCTTTAGAAAAAGCCGCGAACGAAATCTACCGCTTCGGCAAATCCGTGCTGCGAGTAACGCCGGAAACTTTGGCCGGCGGCGCGGCGCTGGTGCCGGCATTGCGCGAAACTCTGCCGCATCTCGACGCCGCCAAAGCGCAGGCACTGGTCTGCGTTGAGACGACCTGCCATCCTCCAGTCGCCGACGTCGAAAAGCTGAAGGCGCTGCTCACCGAAGCTGGCGCGGAAGCGGCCAGCAAGTAAACCTGCGGCGCAGAAACCCTCGATTGCGCACGAATCCGCGCAATTTCATGCGGCAATTCGGCTGTCCCCTTTCGCACGTTGCTGAGCATCCAAGCCAGTGCAATAATGCTGATTCGGCGGTGATGCCGGTACGGCACTGGTTTCCACGGGGGTTGCGATGGCGATGCGAGATGCATGGATTGAGAAGCGCGCGACAGCGATGAACGGAGGGGTGCGCAATTTTTCGCAGATGCATTACGCGCGAAAAGGCGTAATCACCGAAGAAATGCAGTACGTCGCCCAGCGCGAAAAATTGACGCCGGAGCTGGTGCGCGATGAAGTCGCGCGCGGCCGCGCCATCATTCCCGCCAACATTAACCACCGCAATCTTGAGCCGATGGGCATCGGTTCCGCGTTTTTCTGCAAGATCAACGCGAATATCGGCAATTCCGCCACCACCTCGGACGTTGACGCCGAACTCGAAAAGCTGCATCGCGCGGTGCACTACGGCTCAGATACGGTGATGGACCTTTCCACCGGCGGCGACATCGCCATGATCCGCAAAGCGATCATCAACGCTTCGCCGGTGCCGATTGGCACCGTGCCGATTTACGAAGCGCTTTCGCGCGTGCGTCGCCCGGAAGATTTGACCATTCAGATTTTGCTGGAAGTGATCGAAGAGCAGGCCGAGCAGGGCGTCGATTACATGACCATTCACGCCGGCGTGCTGCGCGAATTCGTCCCGCTGACCCGCAATCGCATCACTGGAATCGTCAGCCGCGGCGGCGCGCTGCTGGCGCAGTGGATGAGCTTCCACAAAAAGCAAAATTTCCTCTACGAGAATTACGACGCGATCTGCAAAATTTTCCAGAAGCATGACGTGAGTTTTTCACTGGGCGACGGTTTGCGCCCGGGCTGCCTGCACGATGCCAGCGACGAAGCACAATTCGCCGAACTGAAAGTTCTGGGCGAGCTGACCAAGAAAGCCTGGGAATACGATGTACAGGTGATGATCGAAGGTCCCGGGCACATTCCGATGGACCAGATCGAGTTGCAGGTAAAAAAAGAAAACGAAATGTGCCACGAAGCGCCGTTCTACACGCTGGGCCCGCTGGTTACGGATATCGCTCCGGGCTACGACCACATCACCAGCGCGATTGGCGCGGCGATGATCGGCTGGCATGGCGCGTCGATGCTCTGCTACGTCACGCCCAAGGAACATTTGGGCTTGCCCAATGCGGATGACGTGCGTCAGGGCGTGATCGCCTACAAAATCGCGGCGCACGCCGCGGATATCGCCCGGCACCGGCCCGGAGCGCGCGATCGCGACGACGCCTTGAGTTACGCGCGTTTCTTGTTCGACTGGAACAAGCAGTTCGAGCTTTCGCTCGATCCGGAAACCGCGCGCAAGATGCACGATGAAACTTTGCCCGACGAATCGTACAAAGAAGCGAAATTCTGCTCGATGTGCGGGCCGAAATTCTGCTCGATGAACACCACGCAGATCGCCGACGGCTACAACGGCCTGGACCAAAAAGAACGCGAAGCGAAATTCGTGCAGCTGCTGGCCAAAGTCGAAAAGCCCGCGGCCATCGAAATTCCGTAAACGTCGCTGCGGAACAATTCGCGGCAGTTTTCGTATCATCTGATGGGCCTCTTCCGTAGAAAAGGAAGAGCTAAACCAAAGCGAGTTGGACCATGCTGCTGATGCTGGCTGCTGTATTTGTTTACTTTCTGCCTTCGTTTATCGCGCGGCATCGTCGGAGCTTTGCCGCGATCTTTCTCTTCAACTTTTTCCTGGGCTGGACGTTCGTCGGCTGGGTCGTCGCGCTGATCTGGGCTGTGCTGGCCGAGCCGCGCGTTCAGGTCGTCGTCGCTCCGAGCCCGGTCTACGCCTACGCCGGACATTCCGGTTCCGGCGGCGCCAGATTTTGCAACCGCTGCGGCCGACTGACGCAGCCCGATGGGCGTTTTTGCGGCGGGTGCGGGCGCGCCATCTAGGCTTGCCGAAAACTCATGTCCGAACCCAACATCCAAGAAAATCTTCGCGAAGAATTCAACCGCTGGGCCGCTGAAGGCAAAGGCGAGTCTATGGAGCACGACCATTGGCCCATCACCAAACCGGTGCTGGAGCTGATGCGGATTACTTCATCGCAGAAAATATTCGATGTCGGCTGCGGCGCCGGTTGGCTCTCACGCATTCTGGCGGGAGGCGTGCCGCAGGGCCAAGTGGTCGGCATGGATATTTCCGACGAAATGATTCAGCACGCCCGCACCGCCAGCGCGAAGATGACCAATCTAAGTTTCGTGGTTGGCTCGGTGGATCAGATCCCGTGGCAGGCGGATTATTTCGACCGCATTATCACTGTGGAGTCGTCCTATTACTGGCCGGACCCGGCGCGGGGCCTGCGCGAACTCTACCGCGTCGCGGCGGCGGGCGGCTCGGCCTGGACCCTGATCAATTATTACCGCGACAATCCTTACTGCCATCAGTGGGGCGCGGAGCTGAAGATTCCGACGCACCTGCTTTCCGCCGAGGAATGGAAGACTCTGTTTCGCGACGCGGGGTTCCGCGACGTGGCGCATCAATTGATCCCGGACCCCACGCCAAATCCCGAAACCTACACCGGCCGCTGGTTCCGCGACGCCAAAGAGCTGGCGGCCTTCCGAGCCATGGGCGCTCTGTTGGTGCATGGAGCGAAAAACTAATGGCATTCATCCGTGCAGCCCAGGCAGGCGAGATTACTCCAGGCTCAATCCACGAATTCCAAGTGGGCGCCACGGCGGTTGCGGTAGCCAATGTGGAAGGCAAGTTCTTTGCCATCAATAATGTATGTATGCATCGGGGAGGCCCGCTGGGTGAGGGAGAACTCGATCGCCAGATCGTCACCTGCCCCTGGCATGGCTGGCAATTCGACGTGACCACAGGTCATATGGTCGGCAACCCGGCTATCGCCGCGCCATGCTATGCGGTCGAAGTTCGCGACGGTGACATCTTCGTAGATGTAGGAGAAGAAAAGCCTTAACCTACCTTTAACCCCCGCTTCCGCGGCCCGAAAACTACCCTAAAAAATCTCGCACAAACTCTCGCAATTTTTGTCCACTTCAATGTATAGTTCGCCCGGCAGATTCTCCGCGAATGACCCAACCACCTATCAAACCAAGACGTTGGCTCCTGGCTGTGGACCCGAGGGTGTATCACTGGGATACGCTGTTTGTGAAGGGCAAGGAGATGTGGCGCCATGCCGGCCACCGCCCGGATTCGCTGCGCCAGTTGAAGCAGGTCCAGCGTGGCGATCGCGCCCTGGCCTACCACGGCAAACCCGAACATGCTATCTACGCGCTGGCCGAAGTGAGCCGCGACCCGTACCCCGATCCGCATGAGAGCGACACCAAGAAAATGGTCATGGACCTGCGCGCCATCGAGCGCCTGCCGCGGCAGGTGACGCTGATCGAGCTGCGCGAAAACAAGCTGCTGCGCAAAATCAAATTCCTGAAAAATACTCGCATGACGATTTGCCCGCTGACCGAAGAGGAATATTCGGAGATTTTGCGCATGGCGGGGATCGTCGCGTCGCCGGGCATTCCCCTGCCGTAGTTCGTTCCGCGTTTTTCGCTCTCGCCATCGAACGCAGTAGAATAGAAGCATGCCTGAACTTCCCGAAGTAGAAACTGTCGCGCGCGGATTGCGTGCCGCTCTGCCTGGACGGCGAATTCTGAACGTGCGTCTGGGGAAGACCGATTTCATCGACGATCCTTCCGCGCTGGAGTTGAATCTTCCGGGCGCTACCGTTACGCAGATTCGCCGTCTGGGGAAAAACTTGCTGGTCGATTTGCAGCCTTCGGGCGCGAATGGCGGCGATGCCTCGGGTGCGAAAAGTATTTCATTGCTGATACATCTGGGGATGACCGGCCAGATCGCCATCATTTCGCCCGAAGCGCCGGTGCACAAGCATACTCATGTGTTTCTCGCGCTCGATGACGGGCGTGAAATGCGTTACACCGACCCGCGGCGCTTCGGCCGCATGGCCGTTTTGTCCAGTGCAGAACAGGAAAGCGTTTTAGGCGGCTTGGGACTCGAGCCGCTCGAAATTTCTGAAAAGGAATTCCGCGAGAGAATTCAGGCGCGCGACTCTCATATCAAGGCGCTCCTGCTCAATCAAAGCGTGGTGCGCGGGATGGGGAACATCTACACCGACGAAGCCCTGTGGCGTTCGAAGATTCATCCCAGGAAATCCGGCAGCAAGTTAACCGACGCCGAAGTGCGCGCACTCCATCGCGCGATGCAGGCGATTCTGCAAGAAGCGATCAAGCTCAAAGGCTCTTCGATGTCCGACTATCAGGGAACGGACGGCGAGCGCGGCACGTTTCAGCAGCGCCACAAGATTTACGGACGCGATGGTGAGAAGTGTTTCCGCTGCAAAAGCGTGATTCGCCACGCTACGGTAGCGGGGCGCAGCACTCATTTCTGTGCAACGTGCCAGCCGGCGCCTCGGGCCAAGAAGAAGCGCGTTCGCGCCGCAGCCAAACCTGGTCGCCGGAAAAAAATCAGGCGCAAACGCCGCTAGGTTGCCCGTGGCGCGGCGGTTGTCGGAGCACTCGGCTGGCCGGTGTAGAAATAAATCAAAAGAGCGCCGAGAAAAGTGAAAGCGGCGGCGTAGATAAATCCCGCGTTGGCGCTGACGCTGGTCCAGAGCACGCCCACCACCACGCTCGAGATCAAGTCGCCGATGCCGTTCACCGCGGCCAGCACGCCAAACCCCGATCCACGCACCGGCGAAGGCAGAATTTCCGCGGCCAGTGATTTTTCCACTGACTGCTGAATCCCATCGTGAATTCCGGCCAATCCAAACAGCAGAGCCAGCATCGGAATGGTCGGCGGTTCGAAAATAAATCCAGCGAAGGCCACCACCGCGAACAAATATCCCACCGCCAGAATTCCGCGTTTGCCCAGGCGGTCGGCCAGCACGCCTGCGGGGTAGGAAGTCGCGGCGTTCACCACGTTGAAAAAAGTGTAAAGCGCCACGGCGATCGCCGAGGCCCTCGCGAACCCGAATCGCGGCGTCAGAATTTGCCCCGCGCGCAAAATCAACAGCGTCGGCGCAAAATCGCCGACGCCGTGGGCGAAGACGGCGGTCAGGTAGCGCCAAAATGTTTTGGGTAGCGCGCTGAAGCTCGAAACAAAACTGGGCGCGCGCCGCGATTGGTCTGTTTTTCCCGGCGGCACCAGAATGGCGAAGACTACTGCGGCCATGAGGCAGGGCACTAGCGTCCAGCGAAAAATCGCGCGCAGGCTCAGCACGCCGAGCAGCATCGTCGCGCATAGCGGCCCCAGCACCGCGCCGAGCGTATCGAGCGAGCGCTCGAATCCGAATGCGCGTCCGTGGTGCTCGGGTGAAACCGAATCAGCCAGGAGCGCGCTGCGCGAAGGGCTGCTGGCGCGCCCCACCCAACCCAGCGCGCGCGTGAATAAAATGGCCGGCCAGGAATTGGCCAGCGCATACGCGAACGTCGAAAATCCGATGATGACGTATCCGGCGACGGCCGAAGGCTTGCGCCACGCCGGACGGTCCGCGATCCAGCCGCCGGCAAGTTTCGCAAAACTCGCCACGCCGTCCGAGACGCCTTCAATCACGCCGAGCGCCACCGGCGGCGCTCCAATGCTGGCCAGAAACGCGGGCAGAATCGCCGTCGCGGTCTCGTGACCCCAGTCCGAGAATAAACTGCCCAAACCCAGCCCGAGAACGCCGCGCGTCAGCCAGCGACTATTTTTTGTAAGAGAATCTTGCGAAGCTTGTGATTTATCTGCGGGCTGGTTCAAAGGAATCCTCAGCGTCCTGCGCTTTCGGAGAACGAATCTGAACCGTGTTCCGCCAGCGCGCCGCTGACAAAATTGAAAATCACCTCAGCCCAGCGGCTGCGGCCAGCCGGTTCCAGCCATTGCACCGACGCGCGCAGCCGATCAAATGGCGCGGCGTCCAGTAGCTCGAGCAGCAATTCGTGAATGCGCTGCTGAAACGCGCGATCTTCGGAGCGAAAACCGTCCGCAGGAATCTCGCCGGCGATCGGCGGAACGCCGATCAGCACGTCGTACGAATTCATCCACCACGCCAGCCAGCGTTTCCAGTTGCGGCTGGCGCCCAAACTTATTCACCAGGTAACAATAATTATCGAGCACCGCGCGATCGGTGACCACATGCGGCGCGCGCCGCCCGGCGGCGAGTTCCGCGGCGATCTGCGCGTGCAGAATCCACAGCTGCCCGTCCATGGTAGTCGCCGCGTTCACCGGAAAAGGCGACTGCCGCGCCACTTCGGTGACCAGCTCGACGTTGTGATGCGATTTTTTCAGCAGCGAGCACAGTTCGTAGGCCAGCGTGGTCTTGCCCACACCGTGCGTGCCGATCAGCGCCAGTTTCAAATTTTCGTCCCCTGCAGCGAGCCACTCGTTTCTATCACAGTTTGCGCAATGGCGAGAATCGGGGAGGCCGCGCATGGAAGGTTGTTTTCGCCGGAGGCCGCGAATAGAATCGAGCCGTCATGAAGTGCCGGGCAGCAGGACAAAACTCGTGAGACTGGTCATCCAGCGCGCAACCCGCGGCCGCGTGCTGGTCGATGGCGCGACCATCGGCGAAATCGGCGAAGGCCTGGTGGTGCTGGTCGCCGTGGGCAAGGACGACACCGCCGCCGTGGCGGTCAGCATGGCCGAAAAAGTCTACAATCTCCGCATCTTCAACGACGCCGAAGGAAAAATGAATCGCGCGCTGGCCGATACCGGCGGCGCGGTGCTGGCCGTTTCGCAGTTCACTTTGTATGGCGACGCCCGCGGGCAGCGCCGGCCGAGTTTCATTCAAGCCGCGCCCGCCGAGCTGGGCAAAACTCTCTACGGAGAATTCGTCACCGCGCTGCGCGCGCTCGACGTACACGTCGCCACCGGAATGTTCCAAACGCACATGTCCGTCGAAATCGTGAACGACGGTCCGGTGACGATCTTGCTCGATTCCGAGAAACTTTTTTAACGCGAGAACGTCCAAGCAAACGCCACAACCGCATCGACGCCAAGACCAGGGGCCAAGTCATGAGCGAAACCCAGCGTATCGTAGACCAGATGGACCGCGCCATGAACGGCGAAGCCTGGCACGGCCCTCATCTGGAAGAATTACTCAAGGACGTTTCCGCCGCGCAGGCTGCCGAGCATCCGATCGCCGGAGCGCATTCCATCTGGGAATTGGTCAATCACATCGCCGCCTGGAATTTGATCCTCGCGTCGCGCGCGTCCGGCACCGTGGTGAACGTCACGACCGAGCAGGATTGGCCACCGGTAACCGACACCAGCACCGCCTCGTGGACCAAAACTCTGGAGAATTTGCGCGCCGCGCGCGCCAAATTGCGCGGCAACGTGGAAAAAATGAATGACGCGCAGCTCGATAACATCGCGCCGGGCAAGGATCACACGCTGTACGTGATGCTGCACGGCGGCGTGCAACACGACCTCTACCACGCCGGGCAAATCGCCATTTTGAAAAAAGCATTGAAGTAGTCGCGCAGCAGAAAACAGGAGATCAAGCGCCTGTGAATTCCGAATCGAGTACGCCGGCCGCAAAGGCCCAGGCCAAAACCGCGTTCGCGGGCCTAATTCGTGCGCCACGCCAGCAAGACTATCCGGCGCTCGCGGATCTCGCCGGCCAGCTCTCCTATCCTTCCACCTCGGAAGAAATTTCCCGCCGCCTCGACGCGATGAATGGCTCCGCGGACCACGCCGTCTTCTTGGCCGAAATGCCAGGCGGCGAAATCGCGGGATGGATCGCAGTGTGTGTGCTGCGTGGTTTGGAAGTGAACCCGCGCGGCGAAGTTACTGGCTTCATCGTCGATGAGAAATTCCGCTCGCAGGAAGTAGGGAAGCATCTGCTGGCCCGCGCTGAGCAGTGGACCCGCGACCAGGGCCTCGATGCGATCGGTCTGCGCTCCAACGTGATTCGCGACCGGGCCCACGCCTTCTACCTGCGTGAAGGCTACCAGCACACCAAAACGCAGAAAACCTTCCGCAAAGATCTCCCCCGCTGAGTTCCGCAAGATGCGCGGAACAGTAAACTAAAATCCTCCGCCACCACCGCCGCCGAATCCGCCGCCGGAAAATCCTCCGCCGCCAAATCCGGAACCGCCCGAGCCTCCCGCACTGCGCGGCGAAGAAGTCATCACGCTACCGACGTGCGAGGACATCATGTTGAGGTTATTTACAAAGAAAATTGGCTGATACACGCCGCCCGGGCCATACGGACCGGCATACCACTGCGGTGGCTGCAGCGCGATGCCGGCAAAAGACTGCACCCACTTTTTTTCGACGCCCAGAGCCATGGCGTACGGCAGGTATTTTTCAAATAGCTCCGGCCGCGTAGCCAGGCGCGCCAGCTGATCTTTTTCCACCCGGGTCAAAAATTCTTCGAAGCCCAGCACTTTTTCCAGCGCGCGCACGCCGCTGGTCGTCCGGCAGGACATCACCCAGCCGAACGCAGCGATGACTGCGCCTGAAAGAATGCCAACCAGAATCCAGGTCAGCGGCGAACCGCCGGTAACGCCCGAAACTGTATTCGCACCCAGCATCGTCACGATGCCGACGGCCAAGCCCGTTCCGATGTAGGCGGTCTTGGTGCTGTCGGGACGGCGCGAATAGTAGCCGTCGGAAATCAGTGCGCTGAAGATGCGTTCGCGGATTTCCGGCAGGTGCGTATAGAAATGATTTTGCAGGTCGCTGAGTTTTACGTCGGTCACCGCGCCATCGGTAAAAATCGCGGACATCATTTCCCGTTCGTGCGGGCGCAGTGCGGCCCATTCGGCGGGCGGTTTGGCCAGATGAAAAGTAAAAGCCTGGCTGTGGGTCAAGCCCAGCAGATGCGATTCGTCTTTCTGCTCGATGGTTAAGAAGCCCTTCACCGCCAAATCCACCAGCGTCGCGGTGATGTCGCGCATGTCCGCCGAATTATCGACCAGCGACCCGCATTCGCCCGGCGTCAATTGGTCGGGAGGATCGTATTGCACCGCGATGGCCTGCCGATGTGGTTCGCGTCCGTGAGTCCACCAGCGCCACAGCAAGCCAAAGAAAATCAAAATCGGAATCAGCAACGGAAGATTGCTGCGCAGAAAACGGAAAAACTGAGCTGCCGCCGAGGGCGGATGCACTACTCCCTTGTCGAACCCGACCACCGCCGTCAATCCTTCGTGGAATTGGAGCGGCCGCGTGCTGGTGACGTCCACGGATTCGCCGCTGATTTCAACTTTCGCGTCGTGCGCGTTGGACCCGTACGCGCCGGTGTAGGCGATGGCGCGAATGCCGGTGGTGCCGGCCGGCAGCGCGACGTGTGCGGTGACCAGATCGATCGGCGCGTCCCATTCGTCACCGGTCACGTTCCAGTAGAGCTCGTCGTGGTCGTCCATAAACCGCAGGCCATCCTGCACCTGATAATGAAAGATGATTGTGCGCGTGTTGTCTTCCGCGTCCGGAACGTAAATTTTATATTTGGTGTAGCGGCCCTGGCTGCTGGTTTCGTATTTCAGCTTCCGGCCGGAATCGTCGGTCATGCTGATGGGATCGATGAACAGCGTGTAGCCGAAGCCCTGCGGCGTGGTGTATTTCACCGGAATGGTGCGGTAGATCCCGTGCCACGCGCCGGTGAATTCCACTTCGATGGTCTCGGTCACGTCGATGGTGCCGTTGGCGCGCACTTCGATCTGCTCGTCGAAATGCTTGATGCGCAGCGTACGAGCCGCGGCGGGAGTTGCGCTGGCGCACATCAGCACGCAACCCAACACGCACACCACGAAGTACGCGAGAAAACCGAAGACCACACCTGGGATTGTTTTGCGCATCGCCAGCGAATCCGCGGAGTTTATGCCGCGCCGCCGAAATTGACTTTAGGAGCGTCGCGTTCCGCCGGAGCGGTCACTTCGAAGAACTGCCGCGGGGTGATGTTAAACATTCCGGCGATGATGCTGGAGGGGAACTGCACGATTTTCGTGTTTAAGTCGCGGACCACCGCGTTGTAATAACGCCGCGCATTTTGAATGCTGTCTTCCACCTGATTCAAAGTGTTCTGCAGCTGCGTGAAACTTTCTACCGCGCGCAGTTGCGGATAAGCCTCAGCCAGCGCAAAAACCTGACGCAACGCGGAGGTCAGCACGTTTTCGGCATCCGCTTTCGCCGCCGGCCCTTGGGTGTTCATGGCCTGGTTGCGCGCGGCCACCACTCCTTCGAGTGTGCTTTTTTCGTGCCCGGCGTAGCCCTTCACCGTTTCTACCAGATTCGGAATCAAGTCGTAGCGCCGCTTCAATTGCACGTCGATGTCCGACCAGGCGTTGTCGCACTGCACCCGCAGGCGCACCAGGCCGTTGTAGCTGCCGATCACGAAAATCACGATCAGAGCCAGGACCACAAGTATGCCGATAAGCATCATTCAGGGCCTCCCGCGCGGCTAGGCGAGCGAAGAATTTTCTGCGCGCAAGCATACGGCGGCTCGCACGGCGTGTAAAGGACAAGAGCCAGTTGACGGCGCTCGCAGCCAACCCCGTTTGTAATTATTGTGGGACTGGAATCGCCAAACTAGGATCGAGCTTGTTCGCCGCCTGAAATTCGGCCTTGGCGCCGGCCGCATCGCCCGCGCGGCCGAGTGCCATGCCGCGGTTGTAATGCGCGCGCGCGAAATCCGGGCTTAGCCGAATCGCTTCCTTATAGCTCTCCGCCGCCGGAACGTATTTTCCTTTGTTGAAAAGCACGTTGCCGAGATTGAATTGCGCGTCGGCGCTGTCCGGCTTTTCGTTCACCGCTTTGGTGAAAGCCGTCTGCGCGCCGTCGAGATCGCCCGCATCCATTTTCGCCGCGCCCAAACCTATCAGCGCTTCGGTGAAATCAGGCCTGGCGTCCAGCGCTTTCTGGAAATATTCAGCGGCCTTTGCCGGATTTTTCGAAACCAGATAGGAATTCGCCAGATTGTAGAGCGCGTGCGCGTCGCCGGGCTTCAGCGCCAGGCCCTTTTCATACTGCGCGATTGCGTCAGGCAGCTTGTTCTGGTCGTGATAGGCCAGCGCCAGATTGAAATTCACATCCGGAGCGTCTGGCTTCAGTGCCAGACTTTTTTCAAAACTCGCCACCGCGTCATCGAGCTGGCCTTGCTTGTACTGCAGGTGCCCCACTTGGAACCAGACGTGGGCGTCGTTCGGCTCGATGTTCAGAATTTCTTTGTACTGCGCGATGGCGTCGTCGATGCGTCCCGCATTTTGCAGCGCGGTAGCATAATTCCCGCGGACGTCCGCCGCATTCGGTTCCATGGCCACGGCGCTTTGATAGATCGGAATGGCTTCATCCCATTTCTGGCTGGTGATCAACGCCGCGCCTAGATTGTTCAGCGGGTCCACATATTTCGGATTCAGCTCGATGGCTTTGCGGTAAGAGCTGATCGCCTCCGCCGTATTTCCGGAAGCGGCCAACGCCGCGCCTAGCCCGTTGTAGGCTTGCGCGAATTTCGGATTCAATTCGATCGCCCGGCGATAAGCCGCAATCGATTCGTCGAATTTCTTTTCGTGATACAGCGCGAGGCCCAGGTTGCTGGCCGAAACTGAATCGGTCGGTTTCATCGCCAATGCTTTTTTGAAGTCGGTGACCGCTTCCTCGTCCTTGCCCTTGGCATCGAGCGCCATGCCCAGGTTGCCGAGCGCTTCTTCCAGACCCGGATTGAGCGCCAGCGCCTGACGAAACAGCGGAATGGCCTCGTCAACTTTTCCTTTTTGGTAGAGTGCGAGCCCGCGATTATTCAGCGCGGTGGCTTGGTTCACCGCCGCCGGATCAATGCGCTCGGGCGTTTGCGCGAAAACAGCCGGCGCAAACGCGAAGCCAGTCGCGCCCAGCAGAATTGCCGCCAAGATCGTTTCTGCAAACCGCCGCCCGCGCGTTCCCAGCTTCTGGTCCATGGCCGCCCCTCGCAATAAATGCCAGCGGCAGAGTATCACGAAGATATCCCGCCGAAATCGCAGCCGGTCATCGACCGCGAATTGTGCCGCCGACAAGACGCTTAGCGCCAGTAATTACTATCGCCTATGGCGAAACTATACATTCTGCGTTAGGCTTCACCAAGCATCCAGGCACGATCGGTGACTTCGGGCTGCATGGGGCAGCCCCAACCCTTCTCGCATGTTATTCAAAACTTTCAGCGCCGCCGTATTCGGCATCGACGCCTACCTGGTCGAAGTCGAAGTGGACGTTGCGCCCGCCTTCGAAGGCCACTTCAACGTGGTCGGCTTGCCGGACATCGCCGTCAAAGAAAGCCGTGAACGCATCCGCGCCGCGCTGCGTAATTGTGGTTTCGATTTTCCCGCGACCCACGCGGTCACTATCAACCTGGCTCCCGCCGATATTCGCAAGGAAGGCTCGGCGCTCGATCTGCCCATGGCCCTGGGTCTCGCCGGATGCCAGGGAAATTTCTTCGGCAAGCTGCTCGGTACCCACGTATTTCTGGGCGAACTTTCGCTCGATGGCGGCGTGCGCTCGGTCCGTGGAGCGTTATCCGCGGCGTTAGCCGCGCGCGAACGCGGCATCCTGAATTTGGTCGTACCGGAAGCCAACGCCCGCGAAGCAGCGGTGGTCGAAGGCATTCGTGTCTTCGGCGTGAAGTCGCTGCCGCAGGCCGTGGATCTGGTCAATTCGCCGGAATCGTTCAAGCCGGTGGCCGTTGATACTTCGCAAATGCTTTCGGAGGCGAATCAATACGCGGTGGACATGCGCGACGTCCGCGGCCAAATGTCCGCGAAGCGTGCGCTCGAAGTGGCCTGCGCCGGCGGCCACAATATTTTGCTGATCGGCCCGCCGGGCGCCGGCAAAACCATGTTGGCCAAACGCATTCCTACGATTCTGCCGCCGATGTCGCTGGAAGAAGCCATCGAAACCACCCGCATTCACAGCGTCGCCGGTGTCCTTGAAAATTCCCGTGGCCTGGTCGGCACCCGGCCGTATCGCTCGCCGCATCACACCATCAGTGACGCCGGCCTGATCGGCGGAGGCGCGATTCCGCGTCCCGGAGAAGTTTCTCTGGGTCACAACGGCGTTTTGTTTCTCGATGAACTTCCGGAATTTCAGCGCAACGTGCTGGAAGTAATGCGCCAGCCGCTCGAAGACGGTTCGGTAACCATCGCCCGCGCCGCGCTGTCCGTGAATTTTCCCTCGCGTTTCATGCTGGCTGCCGCGATGAATCCTTGTCCCTGCGGTTTCTTCGGCGATTCCACGCGCGAATGCCACTGCTCGCCGGTGCAGATTCAGCGCTACGTTTCGAAAATTTCCGGGCCGCTGCTCGACCGCATCGACATTCATATTGAAGTACCGGCGGTGAAGTACAAGGAACTGCGCGGCGATACCGAAGTGGAAAGCTCTTCAGCGGTGCGCGACCGCGTGATTCGTGCCCGCGAAACGCAAACCCGGCGCTACGCCGGCGAAAAGAAAATCTATTCCAATTCGCAGATGCCGCCCAAACTGATCCGCAAGCACTGCGCCATCAACGCCGATGGCGAAAAGATTCTGGCCACCGCCATCCAGCGCCTCGGCTTATCCGCTCGGGCCCATGACCGCATCCTGAAAGTTTCCCGCACCATCGCCGACCTGGAAGGCGCCGACGCCATCGCCCCAAAACATTTGAGCGAAGCGATTCAATACCGTACGCTCGACCGCACCTACTGGGCCTGAAGTTGTTTTCCGAGAGTAGTGGATGGAACCGCGAAAAAATCAGTAGGGAAGTTTCTGCTGCGAACGATCTTCGTTCGCCGTTTCAGCAGGCGTCTCGTCCAACGCACTTTCGTGTTGTAGCAGCCAGCGTTTGCGTTCGAGGCCGCCGCCGTATCCGGTCAGCGTGCCATTGGAGCCGATTACGCGATGGCAGGGAACTACCACTCCAATTGGATTCGAGCCGTTGGCCAAGCCCACCGCGCGGACGGCTTTGGGACGGCCGATGCGGCGCGCGAGTTCGCCGTAGGAAATGGTCTTGCCGCAGGGAATGTCGCGCAGCGCGCGCCAGACTTCGCGTTGAAACTTCGTGCCGTGGGTTTTCACTGGCAATTTGTCGATGGCTTTCAGGTCGCCGGCAAAATATTTGGTGATCGCTTCAGACAGGCCGTGTGGATTGCGTGCTGCGGTCAGCGCGAAGCCGTTCTTGCCGTAATGGCGGGCGAGCGCGCGATGCATGCCGTCTTCATAATCCGCGAAATACAAAGCGCGCAGATTTCCTTCGTCGTCGACGACCACGAACATCGCGCCCACCGGCGTTTCGATCCGGTCCACCAAAAATTGCAGCGCTTCACTCATGCGCGTTCCTCACCGGCACAATCTGCGGCACGCTCAGCGGCCCGTCCGCTGCCCACAAATGCTGCGCCGCGTAAGCGCGCCACGGCCGCCACGATTCGGCGCGGGTCAGCAGCCCGGCCGAAGTCGGCCGCGTGCCATTGATTTTTTCGGCGCCGCGCAATAATCCGATATCCGTCGCCGGAAAAGCATCGGTTTCGCGCAGCGCGCGTAACGCGATGTATTGCGCGGTCCATTCGCCCACGCCGCGGATCGAACGCAGCCTCCCGATTGCTTCTTCAATCGTCCCAAACGGACGGAACAAGTTCGGTTCGGCCACCACCGCTTCAGCCAGCGCCTTCAGGCAAGCCAATCGTGCGCCGGGCATGCCCAGGCCAATCGCTTTCGCCGCAGCCAAACGCTTCGGCGTGGGAAATACATGAGTCAAATCCGGATGCACCCGCTCGCCTTCCGGCACGCGCTCGCCGTGCAACGCGACCAATTGCCCGGCCAAACGCCGCGCCGCGGTTACGCTGATCTGCTGCCCCAGAATCGCACGCACCGCCAGCTCAAATCCATCCCAACCTCCAGGAGCGCGCAACCCCGGGCGCTGCGCCACCAGCCGCGCCAGCAACGGATCACGCGAAAGATGCTCGTCGATGGTTTCGATGTCCGCGCCGACGTCGAAGAGCCGCCGCACGCGGGTGACAATCGCCGGCAGCGATTGCACGTTGGGAAAACGAATGGTCACGCCCAGGCTTTGCCGTTTGGGTTCGTGGCGCACTTCGACGCTGCCGCTGAAGCTATCGACTTCGACGGTGCGGCGATAAACTCCGTCCTCGACATGTTCCACGCCGGGAATCGCGCGCACCTGTAAATGATGGAGGATCGCGTCCCAGTCATACGGCGGCCGGTAACGCAGCCGCAGAGTGACTCCGGCCTGCGCGCTCGCGGTGCTACCGGCAACTTTGCGGCGGCGCAAGGCGCTCGGCGGACGGCGGAACAATTCGTGGAACACTTCGTTGAACCGCCGCACGCTGCCGAACCCAGCGGCCATGGCGATTTCGGTCATCGGCATGCGGGTCTCATGAATCAGTTGCTTGGCGAAAAGAACCCGGCGAGTCTGGGCCACGGCCACCGGAGAAGCGCCCAGATGCTGCAAGAACAATCGCCGCAGCTGCCTTTCGCCCAGCCCCAACCGCTCCGCCAGCGTTTCCACGCTGGCCCCATCGCCGTCCAGGGCCCCGTCGCTAATCAAAGCCAGCGCCCGCGACACCGTATTCGAAGTCCCGCGCCAGGAAGCCATTTCCGGCGCTGTCTCGGGCCGGCAGATCAAGCAAGGACGAAACCCGGCCTCCTGCGCCGCCGCGGCCGAACCAAAAAACGTGCAGTTCTCATATTTCGCGGAACGCGCCGGGCACACCGGCCGGCAATAAATCCCCGTGGACGTCACGCCGACGAAGATCAAACCGTCGAAACGCGCGTCGCGGCTACGCAAAGCGCGGTAGCAAATCTCTTTATCGGGCAGCTCCATAAAGTGATTTTCTCACGCCCAGGCGCTCGCCACTCGCGGTTTTCGGACATGCTCATCCTCCAGGCCGCTCCGTCCATCC
>CAWIEL010000003.1:0-35651 GCA_963835025.1 uncultured Acidobacteriota bacterium | reverse complement strand
TTCCCGAAGGCGTCGTCGATTTAATTTTTGCGGACCCACCCTACTTCTTATCGAACGACGGAGTCACCTGCCAGGCCGGGAAGATGGTCAGCGTCAACAAGGGTGATTGGGACCGTTCGCGCGGTGCGGAGGCCAATCACGACTTCAATCGCGCGTGGCTGGCGGCCTGCCAGCGAGTGTTGAAACCCAATGGTTCAATCTGGGTGAGCGGTACCAGTCATGTAATTCACTCGGTTGGGTTCGCCATGCAACAGCTTGGTTTCAAAATCCTCAACGACATTTCATGGGTAAAGCCGAATCCGCCCCCGAATCTTTCGTGCCGCTATTTTACGCACGCTACCGAAACGATTATTTGGGCGGCGAAAAACAAGAAGAGCCGACATACCTTCAATTACAGGCTGATGAAAGATGTGAATGGCGGAAAACAGATGAAAAGCGTGTGGCCCATGCTGCCGCCGACACGAACAGAAAAGCGATTTGGAAAGCCTCCTGCACAGAAGCCAACGGCGCTGCTCGACCGAATCATCCGAGCGAGTTCGGATGAAGGCGAGATGGTCTTGGACCCATTTATGGGGTGCGGAACTACACCAGTCGCCGCCATCCGAGCGATGCGGTCGGCGATAGGGATTGAACTGGAGAGCCAGTTTATTTCGACGACTCTTTCACGAATTGCCGACGAGCTAGTTTTTGTGTCCATTGCGGCTATGGCCTTAGAGATTGATGTTGATCCGAACCATCGATCTATGGATCGATCAATGGGTAGCGAGACCCGGGCCATGAATACGTTGAAACCAGGAAGACTTGTGCGAACCGAGCGAAGTTTCTATTTCATCGGGACATTTCGGCGCGAGGTGGTCTTCTCGGTCGTGGCAGACAACATGGAGGAGGCGATGCGAAAGTTTTCGGCCAGCACGCAATCCGGATTGGAAATTCTGCTGGTAGTAAAAACAGAAACAGAGATTTATCTGGCGCAGCCAAAATGATCTAATGCGCGGGTGCAAACCGCGCTGCCCACATTAGGGCTCGACCTCTACACGAGCAAGTCGCAGCGAGCCCGCATTGCGACGGAAGCTTGGGGTCTCGCAAATTTCTTTTGTCCCAATTGCGAATCGCCTAGCTTGCAGAATTCCCCCACCAATACTCCCAGTGTCGATTACACGTGCCTCGAGTGCAAGTCTCCGTTCCAACTGAAAGCGCAATCAAAGTTTCTGAGCGGGCGGATTGTTGATGCCGCCTACAGTGCAATGGTTCGCGCCATTCAAGAAGACCGGACACCAAATCTATTTGCGCTCGAATACGACGCGCGCGAGTGGAGCGTAAGAAATCTAATACTGATACCTCATTTCGCTTTTCCCCTCTCCGCCATTGAAAAAAGAAAGCCGCTGAGTCCAGCCGCGCGACGAGCGGGTTGGGTCGGTTGCAACATTCTGATCGGCGCAATTCCTGCCGATGCAAGGATTTCCATCATTGCTAATGGGCGCGCGAACTCCGCAAAGGATGTGCGGGCCCAGTTTGAGAAGATTCGTCCACTTGAAAAGCTTAAGGCGAAACAGCGCGGATGGACCTTGGAGGTTCTAAACGTATTGCGGTCGCTGGGGAAAACGGATTTCTCCTTAAATGAAGTCTACTTACGAGAAGCGGAACTCGCGAAACTGCATCCGGAAAATCGTCACGTTCGCCCCAAAATTCGCCAGCAGCTGCAAGTGCTACGCGATTTGGGACTGCTCGATTTTCTAGGAGGCGGCGAATACCGTTTGCGCTGAAGTTCGCGACCAACCACTATCCGCTGAAGCGTTGTTCTTTGAATGGATCGCCGTACATGTTGTAGCCGTTTTGCTCCCAGAAGCCGGGGGCGTCGTGGTCGAGGAACTCCAGGCCGCGGACCCATTTGACACTTTTCCAGGCGTAGAGGTGCGGCACTACCAGGCGGACGGGGTACCCGTGATCGGCGGTGAGGGGTTCGCCATTGTGCTTGAGCGCGAAGAGGGTGGTGGGGCGAAGGAGATCGGCGAGCGGAACGTTGGATGTGTAGCCGTGTTCGGCTTCGACCATCACGTGGGTGGCGGCGGGCTTCACGCGAACGCGTTTCATGAGGTCGGTGAACAGCACGCCTTCCCAGCGGACGTCGAAGCGGCTCCAGCGGGTGACGCAGTGCATGTCGGCGGTGACTTCGGTCATGGGCAGGCGGGAGAATTGGTCCCAGGTAAGGCGGACGCGTTCTTCGACCAGGCCGGAGATTTTGAAATCCCAGGTTTGGGGATTGAAGCGCGGGACGTCGCCGACGTGGAGGACGGGCCATTTCAAGGTGAGAGCTTGGTTAGGGGGGAGGCGGCCGGCTTCGCGCATTAGGGATTCCTGGCGTTTGCGTTCGGTGAGATTTTCGAACATGGTTTTCGTCCCTAAGTATAAATGGATTTTCCTCAGCGGCTAAAGCCGGTTGGGTGGCGGCGGATTATTGTCGGAGCTGAAGCTCCGACCCCCTAAAAACCCCGCGCGAGGTGAAAAGCACAGAAGGCTTCGGGGGCTAAAGTCCCTGCTTTCGGCCGGCGTTAATGGCGGGACTGAAGTCCCGCCCCTCCTGTTACCCCTTGCTTGATTGATGCGGTGTTGGTGTGGCTGCAATCTCCTCAGCGGCTGAAGCTGCTGGATGTGCCGTTCGGTGCGGCACGGCTGAAGCCGTGCCCTGACGATGGAATTTTCGTATGTTAAGATTGCGCGGTTGGCCCAACTTGGGACGCAGGGAGTTACTCTTCTGGCTGCTCGGATACTAAACGGAAATAAGATTCGGGATGAGATTTATGGGGAGCTGACGGGCGAGATCGCGGCGCTTGCTGCGGCGGGGATTCGTCCTGGCCTTGCTGCCGTTTTGGTTGGCAACAATCCAGCATCGAAGGTTTATGTGAGCAGCAAAATTGCGGCTTGTGAGAAGTTGGGGTTGGCGAGCATTCAGGTGACGCCGGCGGCGTCGATTACTACCGCGGAGCTTTTTGCGGTGGTGGAAGATTTGAACCGGCGGGACGACGTGGACGGGATTCTGGTGCAGCTGCCTTTGCCGCCGCAGGTGGACGCTAAGAAAATTTTGGACGCGGTGGATCCGGCGAAAGACGTGGATGGATTTCATCCATTGAATGTGGGGCATCTGGTGGCGGGGCGTCCGACTTTGGTTTCGTGCACGCCCGCTGGCGTGATGGAGATCCTGCGGCGCAGCGATATTCCGGTGGATGGCGCGAACGCAGTGGTTTTGGGACGCAGCGACATTGTGGGCAAGCCGATGGCGCTTTTGCTGATGCAGGCGAACGCGACGGTGACGATTTGCCATTCGAAGACGCGCGACCTGCCGGAAGTGACGCGGCGCGCGGATATTGTGGTGGCGGCGATGGGGCGTCCGGCGATGGTTACGCCGGAATACATTCGTCCGGGAGCGACGGTGATTGATGTGGGGATTAACCGGGTGACGGACGCTCAGCTTGCCGCGAAATATTTCGCGAATTTTCCGGAGCGGCTGGCGGGGTTTCAGGCGAAGGGTTCGACGCTGGTGGGAGATGTGCATCCGGACGTGGCCAATGTGGCGGGCGCGATTACTCCGGTGCCGGGCGGCGTGGGACCTTTGACCATTGCGATGCTGATGAGCAACACGGTGAAGGCGGCGCGACTGCGGCGGAAAATTCCGGCGACTTCGACAGTAACTTCGACCGCAGCGGCGGCGCAGCGCTGATGCTGAAAATCGGGCTGACCGGCGGGATCGCTTCGGGAAAATCGACGGTGGCGGCGATGATGCGGGACATCGATTGTCCGGTGCTGGCCGCGGACGCACTGGGGCACGAGCTGCTGGAGCCGGGGCAGACAGCTTACGCCGAAGTGGTGCGGGAATTCGGAATCGACATTCTGGATAGTTATGGAAACGTGGATCGCACGGCCCTGGGGGAGATTGTTTTTGCCGATGCGGAAAAGCGCGAACGGCTGAACCAGATCCTGCATCCGAGGATTCAGGACGTGATTCAGAAGTGGTTCGCGGCGCTGGCGAATGCGGGCGGTCCGGAGCTGGCGGTCGTAGAAGCGGCGCTGATTTTCGAAGCAGGATACGAAAAGGATCTGGATAAGGTGATCGTGTGCTGGTGCCGTCCGGAGCAGCAGGTGGAACGGCTGCTGGAGCGCGGGCTGACCGAAGAGCAGGCCCAGGCGCGGATCGCGGCGCAGATGCCGATGCTGCAGAAACGCTTGAAAGCCGATGAAATGATCGATTGTTCGGGCAGCCTGCAAGAAACCGAGACGCAATTGCAGTACGCGGTGAAGCGGCTGCTGGATGCCGCGGCGGCCGGACGAAACATTTCTTAGACTTGGCGCGTAATGATAGGCAGGAGTGGTTCGCCCGAATTCAAATGCAAAGCGTAAATCAAAATTCGAGCCGAGGACGCGCGCTGCGGTTTCTGGCGCTGGGGTTGATCATTGGCCTGGGCGCATATTGGGCTGGAATGCATTATGGGCAGCGCACGCCGGGGACGGTGGATGCGCGGGCAGCGCTGGCCTTGACCAATGGAACGGAAACCGGGCTCGATCCCACCGAAACGGAAAACGTAAAAATTTATAAGCAAGCGTCGCCGGCGGTGGCGAATATCGTGACCCGCACGGTGGAGTACGATTTTTTCTACAATCCGGTGCCAGTGGAAGGCGCGGGGTCGGGATTTTTGATCGACGCGGACGGGCACATTCTGACGAATTTCCACGTGGTGCAGGGGGCGCAGACGATCGAAGTTACCCTGGGCGATTTGACGAAGTACGAAGGGAAGCTGATCGGGGCCGACACGCGGAACGACATTGCGCTGATCAAGATCGACACCAAGGGCAAGAAGCTGACGCCTTTGCCGCTGGGCGATTCGCGGAATTTGCAGGTGGGACAGCGGGCGCTGGCCATCGGCAATCCATTTGGGTTTTCGAGTTCGCTGACCACCGGAATCGTGAGCGCGCTGGGACGCACGGTGCAGACCAGCGACACGACGTTCATCGACGAAGCGATTCAGACCGATGCTTCGATCAATCGCGGAAATTCGGGCGGGCCGCTGCTGGATTCGCACGGGCAAGTGATTGGAATTAATAGCGCGATTTATTCGCCTTCGGGTTCGGCGGCGGGGATTGGGTTTGCGATTCCGATTAATACGGCGCGGCGGGCGGCGGAAGATTTGATCAAGTATGGGCGGGTGCGGCGCGCGACGTTGGGAGCGGAGGGTCGAGCGATCTGGCCGGGACTGGCCGAGGCTTTGAAGCTGAACGTGGACCACGGAATCTTGATCGAGCGGGTGGTGCCGGGCGGGCCGGCGGCGCAGGCGGGAATTCACGGCGGGACGAAATCAGGAACACTCGGTTTGCAGCAATTGCTGGTGGGCGGAGACGTGCTGATCGCGATCGATGGAAAAGCGGTGACGACGCAGATGGATTTGAATTTGATGCTGAACCGGTCGTGGCCGGGGAATACGGTGAATCTGACCATCGTGCGCAACGGACAAAAGATGAATGTGCCGGTGAAGTTGGGTGAAGGCTAACGCGCTTCCCTTTCATGTTCCTGCTCATGAGGGAAAAAGATTTAACACAGAGGACACAGAGAAAAGGATTGAGCGCACGGAGATTTTGGGTGCCGATCGGAACACGCTTCTAGATTTTTTAATCTTCTTTTTTTTCTTCTGTTGGTCGCTTTGTTCTTCCGCTGTATTCATCCCGCAAGTTGTCGCGTTGAGGTTCGGTGAGGCTGAACCATGATTCGGCGTGGTCGCGGACGCGTTCGAGGGCGGCTTGCATTTCGGCTTGCTTGGATTTCATGACGTCGGAGTCACCGTCCTTGGGCACGTAGATCGGCGGAGCGACGAGCATCACCGCCCGGGTGAACGGCAGCGGGACCTGAAATAAATCCCAGGATTTTCGGAAGGTGATGGCGTGCTTCAATCCGAAATGCACCGGGGAAATGGGGCTGCCGGTGCGGCGGGCGAGAATCACGGCGCCGGGTTTGGCGACGTAGCGCGGGCCTCGGGGCCCGTCAACAGTAAACGCGACATGCTTTCCGGCTTCGAGTTGGGTGGCCAAGGCCATCAAACCTTCGATGCCGCCGCGCGAAGAACTTCCCTGCGCGGTACCGAAACCGAGGCGCTCGACGACGCGGCGGGTCCACTGGCCGTCGAAATTCACGGTGTTCATCACGACTACACCGCGATTGCGCCAGACCCAAGCGGCGGTGAAGATGCAGCGGTGCCAAAGCGTGCCGATGCCGGGCTCACCTTTCTGAGGAATCTGGATGGCGTTGTTAATGCCCACGATTTCGAGCCGAAGGGTGGGGCCGATCAGGCGAATGACCCAGTAGACGGCCCAGGCAATGACGGGAATTTGCATGCGGCGCCAGCGGGAAAGCGGCGGCAACGGGATTTCAGGCGCAGGATTGGCGACCGGGCCGCGCGGGGCAGGCGCGGCGGATTTCGCGTCGGTTTCCACTGGGATATAGTATAGAAGATTCGCTGCCGGGCACTCGATGATGTCCTCCCCCATCCAATTCGTGCGGTTGACGCGCTTCAAGACAGAGTGGCTCGCGCCCGCGCTGTCGCTTGTGGCGCTGCTTTTATTTTTGGTCGCGGCTGCGGGTACGGCTCGCGCGCAAGACGCTCCGGCCGGCGCGATTGCGCGGGTGGAAGGCGCGGATATTTCGGTGGAGGGCGGCGCGGGCGCGGCGACGGCGCCGATTGTGGCCGGGGCGCCGAGGTTTGTTTTTAACGGCAGCGTGGTGACGGTGCATACCGGAAAGGCCAAGCTGACGTTTGCGGCGAGCGGCCAGGTGGATATTTGCGGGCCGGCGAAGATTACGGTGCTGCAGTCGGCGGGGTCTATCACGCTGGCGCTGAGCATCGGGCGGCTGCATCTGGCGCTGCCGGCGGGAGCGCCAGTGCGGATCTTTACGCCGACGATCATCGCGACGCCCATCGACATCAGCGGCGCGGAGCGGGACATCACGCTGGGGCTGGATTTGAATGATTCGCTGTGCGTGCGCGCGACCAGCGGAGCTTTGCGGCTGGAGCAGCAATTCACCGGCGAAGGGTTGATTGTGCCGCAGGCGGGTGATTTTCTAATTCCTTCAGACAAGTTGGTGCCGACGGCGGGAGTCGCGGGAAATTGCGATTGCGCGGCGATGCACGCGCAGTCGGCGCCGCCGCCGAATATTCCGCTGATGGGGGTTACGTCCGCTTCGCAACTGAACGTGCCGGAAGCCGCGCCGGCGGATGCTGCTGAGGCGAAAAAAGCGGCGGCTGCCGATCCGAATGTGTCGTTGCGAGTGCTAGCGAAAGAGGATGAAGTGCATCCTCTGCCGCAGCCGGACAAGAACGTGGCGGCTGCGCCACCACCGCCTCCGCCCACGGCGATGCCGATTTACAAAATCGTGATGCCGCCGCTGGGATTTTCGGCGTCGTCGCCTTCGCCGCCGGAGGATCCCTCGCTCGATGCGGTGCTGCTGGTGCGGACGGTGCATGTGGAGCCGGAATACGAATTTATCGGGCATGTGGATGCGCCTTCCGAGGCGAGCGCGAGCGCCGGGACGAATCCGGCGCCAGCGCAAAAAGCGAAAGAGCCGAAACCGAAACAAAGTGGCGGCGGATTCTGGGCGGGATTGAAGCGGCTGTTTGGCGGCGGTTAATTTCGCAGCGACGGAGGATTCACGGTGAACCAATTTGCCGGAGTGGGCCAGGCGGAACCGTCGGCGGACGAGAAGACCATGGCGACGCTGGCGGAAGTGCTGCAGATTGTGGCGGGTTGGCTGGCGCCGCTGATTATTTATTTGATCCGGCGGGAGTCGAAGTTTGTAGCGTTTCATGCGATGCAGGCGCTGCTATGGCAGGTGATGGTGTTCGTGATCTGGATGGTGGTTTTCAGCGTGTGGATGATTTTCATTTTTTCGACAATTGTGGGGCATGCGGGTCCGCAAACGGAAAATGCAAAGTTCCCGGTAGGAATGTTTGTGGGTTTCGGCACGGTCTGGCTGGGAGCGATGAGCATTTCGCTGGTCAATTTGATTTTGGGAATTTATTACGGGATTAAGGCCAATCGCGGAGAATGGGCGGAATATCCGGTGATTGGAAATTGGGCGCGAAGGATTGTGGGGGTTTCGTGAGTTCACGACCAAAACCAATTGTATTGACGGTGCTGGACGGCTGGGGCTACCGGCCGGAGACGGCGGGAAACGCGATTGCGCTGGCGCGGAAGCCGAACTACGACCGGCTGCTGCGGGAATTTCCCAACACGCTGATTCAGACTTCGGGGCCGGCGGTGGGATTGCCTCCGGGGCAGATGGGCAACAGCGAAGTGGGCCATTTGAATATCGGCGCCGGACGCGTGGTGCAGATGGATACGACGCGAATCGAAGCGCTGATCGCGTCAGGCGAATTCGCGCGCCAGCCTTTGCTGCAGGAGACGATGGAGCGCGCGCGGGGGCATCAGCTGCATTTGATGGGGCTGGTGAGCGACGGCGGGGTGCATTCGCACACCGAACATCTTTACGCGCTGCTGCGCATGGCGCGGGAGAGCAAGGTCGAGCGCGTGTTCGTGCATTGTTTTATGGATGGGCGGGATACGCCGCCGGAGAGCGGGATCGATTTTCTGCGGGCGCTGGAGCAGAAAATGCGGGAATACGGCGTCGGCCAGATCGCGACGGTGAGCGGGCGATATTACGCGATGGACCGGGACAATCGTTGGGAACGAGTGGGAAAAGCGTACCAGGCGGTGGTCCATGGCGCGGCGGAGACCAAGAGCACGGATCCGATCGCGGTAATGCGGGCGAGCTATGAAAAGGGCGTGACCGATGAGTTTGTGGCGCCGGCGGTCATCGTGACCGAGGAGGAAGATGGAAAGGCTTCGGCGCCGCGGGGCGTGATTCGCGACGACGATGCGGTGATTTTTTTCAATTTTCGCGCGGACCGGGCGCGGGAGATGACCAAGGCGCTGCTGGAGCCGGGATTCAAGGAGATTGATGATCCGGCGCGGCCGAAGAATTTGATGTTCGTGGCCATGACCCAGTACGACGAGGCCTGGCCCTGGCTGCGTTACCTGATTGCGCCGGAAAAGCTAGACCATATTCTAGCGAACGTTTTCGCCGAGCGGCAATTCAAGAACATGCGGATCGCAGAGACGGAAAAATACGCGCACGTGACTTATTTTTTCAATGGCGGAGTGGAGAAGCCGTTTTACGGGGAGGAGCGGGAGGTGGTGCCTTCGGCCAAGGTGCCGACCTACGACCTGAAACCGGAAATGTCCGCGGCGGGAGTGGCGGATGCGGCAATTCGTGCGATCGAGCGCGGTGATTTCGACGCGATCATCATGAATTTCGCGAATGCGGATATGGTGGCGCATTCGGGCAAACTGGAAGCGACGATCAAAGCCGTCGAAGCGGTGGACCAAGGGCTAGGAAGAATTTTTCAGGCGCTGCGGCCGCGCGGAGGCGCCTGGATTATCACGGCGGACCACGGAAACGCGGAGACGATGATCGATCCGGTGACCGGCGGGCCACACACCTACCACACCACAAATCCGGTTCCGTTTATTCTGCTGAGCGAGGATGGGACGCAGCAACTGCGTCCGGGCGGATCGCTGCGGGATATTTCGCCGACGCTACTGGGCGCGCTGGGCGTGCCGGAGCCGGCGGAAATGTCCGGGCACGACCTGCGCATCCTGAAGAAATAATTCCCGAAAATTTCACCGGCTAATTCTAGTTGCCGCTGGTCGTCGGTTTGGGCGAAGTGTAACCCGTGCGGGCGATGACGGTGACTTTCTTCTTGTGGTTCTTCTTGTCTACGGTCACCAGCAGATTGCCGGAGTCGTCGACAGCTTCGACTTTGAGCTTATGGAATTTGCCGTCGGCTCCGGAGGTAGGAGTGAAGCCGATGGTGTACTGGTTACGCAGGAAGGCGGCGACGGAATTGAAAATGTCGTTCATTTCGCCTTCGAAGCGCGGGAACCAGGCGTAGCCGCCTGTGACTTCGGCGAAAGCATTGAGCTGGTTTTTGGCTTGCAGGTAATCGACCTGGGCGAATTCCGGTCCGGTAAAACTTTTCTGATGTACGCCGAGAGCGTCGAGCAATTCGCCCATGCCGATGGCGAAGATGGTGGTATCGGTTTCTTTGAGATGCTTGAAGGTCTGATCCAGAGTGTGTTTACTGAAGGTGTCGTAGCCGGAGGCGATGATCAGGATGGATTTTTTGCCTTTGACGCCACGCAGCTGATCGAGAGTTTCGAGAACGGCGTCGAAAAGAACGGCTTCGTGAAAATCGGGCCAATAGAGGCCGGCGATGGCTCCGGCGACTTGGTTTTTGTCCTGAGTGAAATCGACCAGAACGTTGGTGCGCAGGTCGAATGTTTTGAAAGCGACCCAGTCTTTCTGATTCATGTGGCCGAGGAAGCTGTAGGCCCAATTTTTGCCACGGTAGCCGAAATAGCCGCCCATGCGGCTGCTAAATTCCATGAGTACCACGATGGTGATGGGCGCGTCACTCGGCGCGAAGTTCGAAATTTGTTGCGGCTGACCGTCGTCGAGAACTCGAAAATTTTGCTTCTTGAGGCCGGTGAGCAGGTTGCCGTCGCTATCCTGGACCACCGCATCGATGTTGACGACGTTGGATTGCACGGCGATGGAAACTTGCGGCGCTTGAGACGGTGCCTGGCCGGCCGAATCGGGCTGCTGCTGCCCAGTGGGAGCTTTGGGCGCGGCACCGGGCTGTTGGGCCGGGGCGGGCTTGGTAGGTCCTTCTTGCTGCTGGCGAGCGCGGGCGGTGAGGTAGCTGGTAGGCACGCCGAGCGCACCGACCAACGCGGCGAATACCCCGGCAAACAGGCAGATGCGAATCGTCTTATTCTTCAACTGCGGCTCCTTCGCTCTCAATACTCTTGGTGTGCTGATTTGGATGCGGTCACCAGTATTCCGGGATGGACGGCGGTTAGTTCCATGAAACAGCCAGCGGCACGTGACCTTCCATGCATCCTACCGACGGGCGTGCGACGGGCGCGGCGGCGATTGCGATTCAGAAACCGGATGCGTCGCGCGGCACGGGCGCTTAACATTGACATGATAGTATCTTTCGTCGGAAGCGCTGCTAGAGAATTCCGAAACCTGGGGGAATTAAAGAATGGCGCGTTGGCGCGTATCCGCCCTACCGCTGGTGCTCTCAGCTTTATCGATCTTCGTGATTTTCGTCGCGCCCAGCCGGGCGCAATCGCCTACTACCCCGCCGCCCTACGGCCCGGGCGCACAAAGTTCAGCGCCGGTGAATTCGGCCGTCTCGCAGGTGGAAGCCGAAGCGGTGACCTGGCTGCAGGGCTTCCTGCGCATCAATACCGTGAACCCGCCGGGGAATGAACTGGTGGCGGCGAAATACCTGGCCGACATCCTGCAGAAGAACGGAATCCAGCCGGAAATTTTTGAGAGCACGCCGGGGCGCGGGATTTTGATTGCGCGGCTGCAGGCTACGGCGGTGCCGGACCCGACGCGGGCGCTGCTGCTGATGGGGCATCTGGACGTGGTCGGGGTGAACGCGGCGAAGTGGACGGTGGATCCTTTCGGCGCGGTGATGAAGGACGGCTACATCTACGGGCGCGGCGCGGTGGACGACAAGAGCATGACCATCGCGAATTTGGCGGTAATGATCGCCATCAAGCGCTCCGGCTTGCGGCTGACGCGCGACTTGATTTTCCTGGCGGAAGGCGACGAAGAAGCGGGCGGCGATAATGGAATGAAGGTCGCGGTGGAAAAGCACTGGGACAAAATCGCCGCGGGATTTGCTTTGAATGAAGGCGGACACGTTAATCTGAAAGACGGGAAAGTGAACTTTGTGGCGGTTTCGGCCAGCGAAAAGTTCGCGGTAAATGTAGATATCATCGCGACCGGGACGTCCGGGCACGCTTCGATGCCGCGCAAAGATAATCCGGTGGTGCATCTCTCGGCGGCGATCGCGAAGATTGGAACCTACGAGGCGCCAGTGCAATTCAATACGGTGACGCGCGCGTATTGGGAGGGCCTGGCCAAGGTGTCTGACGAAGAGACGGCGAAGTGGATTCGATCGCTCGATACGGCAGACCGCGGAGAACATGCGGCGCGATACCTTTCGAATACCAATCCTTTCTGGAACGCGACGCTGCGCGATACCATTTCGCCGACCATGCTGCAGGCCGGGATTCGCGTGAACGTGATTCCGGCGGAAGCGACCGGTAAAATGAATATTCGCCTCTTGCCTGGGAATCAGACCGAGCCGTTGTTGGGTAAATTGCGGGCGTTGGTGAACGATCCGGAGGTGCGATTTGAAGTGGAGACCAGCGACGCGGAGACGGCGCCGAATTCTTCGCTGGAATCGGAATTGATGACCAGCATTACCAGGGCTTCGGCGCAGCAATTTCCGGGAGCGGGAGTTTTTCCAATCATGGATGTGTGGGCCACGGATTCGGCGCGGCTGCGAATGCGCAGCGTGCAGGCTTACGGACTGTATCCGTTTCCGCTGACCGAAGAAGATTTATTGCGAATGCACAGCGAGGATGAACGAATTCCGGTGGAATCTTTTCATAAAGGGGTGGAATTTCTCTATGCGATCGTCAACGATTTCTCGGTGGCCAAATAATCGTGAATAGACTGCGGAAAGCAAAAATCGTCTGCACCTTGGGCCCGGCCAGTTCTTCGGCGGAAATGATCGACAAACTACTGAAGGCGGGCATGGACGTGGCCCGGCTGAATTATTCGCACGGTTCGCACGAAGACCGGGCGCGGATGGTGAAGGACCTGCGGAAGTCTTCGATGGAGCAGGAACGCCCGACGGCGGTGCTGGCGGATTTGCAGGGACCGAAAATTCGCACGGGCAAGCTGGAGATGGGCAAGCCGGTGCGGCTGTTTTTCGGGAAGCGCTTCACCATCACGACCAAGACGATGGTGGGCAACGAGGCGGGAGTGAGTACGACGTTCGCGGCGCTGCCGGCCTCGGTGCACAAGGGCGACCGGATTCTGCTGAGCGACGGAGACATCGCGCTGCGGGTGCTTTCGACCACGTCGAACGAAGTGGTGACGCAGATCGAGAACGGCGGCGACCTGGGCGAAAACAAAGGCATCAATTTGCCGGGGGCCAAGCTGAAGATTCCTTCGTTGACGCCGAAAGATCGCAAGGACCTGGTTCACGCTCTGGCGATTGGCGCGGACTACGTGGCGCTGAGTTTCGTGCGCACGGCTGGTGACATCAGGGCGGCCAAGGCGGCGATCGCGCGGGAAGGCAAAAACACTCCGGTGATCGCCAAGCTGGAAAAACCGGAAGCGATCGACAATCTGGATGAAATTCTGGCGATCGCGGATGGAGTGATGGTGGCGCGCGGCGATTTGGGCGTGGAAATGAATCCGGAGCGCGTTCCGGTGGTGCAAAAGCAAATTATTTTGAAGGCGCGCGACGCGCTGAAGCCGGTGATTACCGCGACGCAGATGCTGGATTCGATGCAGAAAAATCCGCGGCCCACGCGCGCGGAAGCTTCGGACGTAGCCAATGCGGTTTTCGACGGCACCGACGCGCTGATGCTTTCGGGTGAAACGGCGTCGGGACTGTATCCGCTGGAATCGGTGGAGATGATGTCCCGGATTATCGTGGAAGCGGAAGGCAGCGTGACTTCGATGCCGCGGCCGATGCATTCGGGCCATTTGAAAATTAACGAGGCGATCGCGGAAGCGATTTGCCACGCAGCGGAAGAATTACACTTGAAGGCGGTAGCGGTATTCACCGAGACGGGCGGGTCGGCGGGGCTGGTTTCGAAGTACCGGCCGCGAACGCCGATTATCGGCTTTTCACCGGAGCGCGAAACCAGGCGCCGGATGTCGCTATTTTGGAACGTGCTGCCGCGGCGCATCGACCGGTCCTACGACATTGACACGCTGGCAGCGTCGGCAGAAAAACGGTTGCTGGAAGAAAAATTAGTGAAGAAGGGCGACATCGTGGGAATCATTGCGGGAACTCCCCTAGCGAAACAGGGCACGACGAACCTGATGCGGCTGATTCGAATCGGGGGGAAACACCGCTAGCCAGAGGTTGCCGGAAAGTAGCGCGACGCGCAGTCGGGCGTTCGTCGGGCGTCCGTCGGGCGTTGACGCTCAGTTGAGCCAGTTATCGGGGCGCGAGGGCGGTTTATCCTGCTGGTCGCGCACGTAGACTTCGAATTTTTTGCGCAGGCGGCGACGCTGCCAGTCGGAATAGGAATTTCGCAAATTGTAGCCGAAGGATCCCCGCCGCAGATAAACGTATCCCACCAACATTCCACCGAGATGGCAGATGTGACTGACGTTGTCTCCGGTTGAGCCGATGGTGCCGAAGAATTCGATGGCGCCGAGGACGATGACCAGCAGGCGCATGGAAACCGTGACCGGGAGCGGGAAGACGTAAACCTGGCGATGCGGCATGACTACCGCGACCGCCAGTAAAACGCCATAGATTGCGCCGGATGCGCCGATGGTGGGAACCTTCAAGGAATCCGGGCCCGCGGCGTGAGCCAAGAAGATTAGTTCCTTCACGATGACATTGATTAGGCCCGCACCGATTCCGCACAAAAAGAAATAGGTGTAAAACTTTTTCGAGCCCCAAGCTCGCTCCAGGTCTGCGCCAAACATCGCGAGGTACAACAAATTGAAAAGTATGTGGAGGATTCCGGCGTGCAGAAAAATATAGGTAAACAACTGCCAGATGAACCCGTGTACCACCGCTTGGGGCGCGAGCCCGAACCAGGCGAGCCAGAAATTCCAGCCGGGTTGGCCGAAAGCAAATTCAGATAATTTCTGCAGGGTGAAAACGGCAACGCAGGCGAGGCAGATGGTCTTGATGGCGGGAGGAAAATATCCGCCCAAGTCGTAACGGTAGCCGGAGCCGCGGGAGAAGGATTTCACTCTCGGATAAGGATAAGGATTCCGCTGGCGAGAGTCAAAGCAGAGAGAGGGCGGGGCGTGAAAATTTCGCGGGTGCCACTTCGAACGGGGCTGGCGTTTGTGGCGAGTCGCGTTACTGGTGCGATTCCATCCAGTGGCCGACGAGTTTGGCGGCGTGTTCGCACATGTGGCGGTCTTCGGCGCCGAAGGCAGCGGGAAAATGGCTGTCGATATCGAGTTCGCCTTTGACTTCGCCGCGGACGAAGATGGGGACCACGATTTCGGATTTGGTTTCGGTGGAGCAGGCCAGATAGCGCTGGTCGGAATTCACGTCATCGACTACGACGGTCTTTCCGGTCGATGCAGCGGCTCCGCAAATGCCTTGATTCAGCGGGATGCGGGTATGCGGAGTCATGGAGCCTTTGAAAGGGCCCAGCTCGAGCATGTTGCGGTCTTTTTCGTCGATCATGTAGAAGCCGACCCAGTTGTACTTGAGCAGGTTTTGGTGCAGCAGGGCGACGACCTCGGTCATTAGTTCTTTGAGGTTCGTCGATTTGGCAGCGATCACATCGAGTTGAGGGATCAGTTCCGCGGGTTTGGGTTGTGTTTTGAACATAGGGCTATTACAGCACGGAGTGCGGAAATCTTCGAGAGGGTCGGTGGGGGGAGTGTGCGCGCGGGAGCACTATCCTCAGGGGCTGAAGCCCCATGTTTGTAGGGCGGGCTGATGTCGGAGCTAAAGCTCCGACCCCCTAAAAAACATACGACGGCGCTCAGCAGCGGTCTCAGCTTTGATTTAGTTTTTTGCGGGCGGAGACGAAGAGCGAAATCGCCAGCAGGATGAAGAGAATTACGCCCGTTACCGGCGAGCCACTGAACCCGGGAAATTTTGCGCCGAGTGCGAAAATTCCCGCCGGCCAAGGCAGACGCAGAACGGCGGCAAGCCAGTGCGGCACTTTCGCGCTGAGCAGCGGGTCTTGCAGCAGATTCAAGACGATGGCGAGCAATCCAAGGACGCCGCCGGCCGCGATCAATCCGCTGGCGTAGAGCGAGCCGGGGCTAACTTCGTTTTCGGCATCGCTCTGTTTTTCCATTCCCTGTTCGGCGAGCCAACGCACCAAGCCGCCGGCAAACATGGCCATGGTGGTGGCGATGGATAAATACGAGCCGACGGCGAAAGGCAGCGAGCGGACGCCGAGCAATTCAATCGCGATCACCAGAAATACACCGAGAAAAACCAATCGCCAGGGAAGCCGTTGATTCAGGATTCCGCTGATTACCGTGGCCATCAGGCGAGCTTGCGGCGCAGCCGCCTGGTCGCTGCCGATTCCCTGCACCCACTGGACTTCAATCTCGCGCGTGCTCGGATCGTACAGATATTTTCCGTCGGGAACTTCGTGGGAGCCCAGGGCGTTTACCAGCGTGTACGTTTTTTCGTTGTAAACGTAGTTGTGTTCCTGCACATCCACGCCGGCCTGCAGATGATCGATATCGAGAGCGATCTGTACCGGTTTGTATTGTGCCAGGCCGATATTCATCAAGATCAGCGTGCCACCGATGGCAAATGAAGAAACCATTACGCCGATGACCAGTGCGATTTGTTGCCAGTAAGGCGTGGCGCCAACCAGATAACCGGTTTTCAGATCTTGCGAGGTGGCGCCGGCAATCGCTGAGGCGATGCAGACCACTCCGCCGATGGTCAACGCCAGCACCTGATAGGGTGTGGAAGTCCAGTGAATTACCAAAAATACGGCGCAGGTGGCCATCAGGGTGGCGATGGTCATTCCGCTGATCGGATTGGAGGAGTTGCCGATCAGGCCGCTGATGCGCGAGGCCACCGTAACGAACAGAAAACCAAACACAATCACGAAAAGCGCCGCAAGAAAATCAGAGAGCCCGCTGGTCATCGCTCCTGGAATCGGCTTGAATTTCAGCAGCGCCCACATCATCACCACGATCACCGCCGAGCCAATCACCACGACGCGCATGGACATATCGCGTTCGGTGCGCTTCATTTCCGAGAGACCAGACTGTCTCGCGCGAATATCTTTGATCCCTGCGGTCAACGCCGAAAAAATCGTGGGCAAGGTCTTAACCAGGGTGATCAGTCCCGAAGCGGCAACCGCTCCTGCACCGATCGACCGAATGTAGCTACCATAGAGTTGATCGGGAGACATCTGCCCGATCGGAATGGTGGACGGATACAACGGCACATTGCCGCCGAGCGAGCCGAAGAATTTAATGGCCGGCATGATGACCAGCCAGGAAATTACGCCTCCGGCAAAAAGCGTACCGGAAACTCGCGGCCCGATGATGTAACCCACGCCCAAATACTCGGAAGTGATATTCGCGCGAAACGACGCGCCCGGCAGCCACTTGGGCTGATGCTCGGGCTGCTCCGGCCACATGCCCATGGTCTTCATTGCAAACGTGTAAATCCCGCCCAGGCCCAGCCCCAAAAACACGCGGCCGGCGAAGGAGCCGCCGCGTTCGCCGGCGACCAGCACGTCGGCGCAGGCGGTGCCTTCGGGGAAAGTAAGATTGCCGTGCTCTTTGACGATCAGCTGGCGGCGCAGCGGAATCATGAACAGGACTCCGAGCCAGCCGCCCATCAGGGCAAGGAAAAAGATGCGCCAGTACTCGGTGTTCAGCGAGAAGCCGAGGAAGATCAACGCGGGGATGGAAAAAATAACTCCGGCAGCGACGGACTCGCCGGCCGAGCCGGTGGTCTGTACGATATTGTTTTCGAGAATGGTGGAGCGGCCGAAAGCGCGCAGGATGCTGATGGAAAGTACGGCGATGGGAATCGAAGCGGAAACGGTGAGTCCGGCGCGAAGGCCGACGTAGACCGATACCGCGCCGAACAAAATGCCGAAAAGCGAACCGAGGATTACGGCGCGAAGGCTGAACTCAGCGACAGTTTCTTCGGCAGCGATATACGGCTTAAATTCAGCCGGCGGTGCCGTGGAACTCCATTGCCGATTCGCCATCGACTCTCCCGAATCCGCGGCCGAGCGCGAAGGCGCGCGCCGCTCGATTCATTTGCAAACGGCGCAAGTTAACACCACTCCGCAGAGACACGCAAGCCGCATTCCGGAGTTCGACCAGAGTCTGTTGCTGGGACTTTGTTCGTGACGCTATTCGTGACGAAGAGCGACCATGGGATCGACTTGCGCTGCGCGGCGGGCGGGTAGGTAGCAAGCGAGCAAGGCGACGAGTGCGAGCAGGCCGGCGACGGAGGCAAGCGTCAGCGGGTCGAATGGGCTGACGTTGAAGAGCAGGCTTTGCATCGCGCGAGTGAGCAATAGCGCGGCGGCGAGGCCGAGCGCGATTCCGGCGAAGGCGATTCGTGAGCCTTGGGCCACGATCATACCCAGCACATCTTTTTGTAGCGCGCCGAGCGCCATGCGGATGCCGATCTCGTTGGTGCGCTGGGTCACCGAGTACGAAATCACACCGAAGACGCCGACCGCCGCGAGAATTAGAGCGATCGCGCCGAACATCCCGACCAGGGTCAACGTGAAGCGAGTGCCGGAGATGGCCAGCGCGCTAACGTCTTCGAGCGGGCGAATTTTCATGACCGGCAAATCGGGATCGAGGGCGGCGACTTCGCCGGCGACTTGCGCCGCGAGCGCGCGAGGATCACCTTTGGTGCGGATGGCGATGAATTCCTCGCCGCCGGCCGCAATCTGCCAGGAACTGAAATACATCGCCGGCTTGGCTTCGGTGCTGGAGGGCGTGTCCTGCACGTTCCCAACTACGCCCACGATTTGAAATTTCTTATCGTTGAAAGCGGTGACGAAGGTGCCGACGGCGTCGCCGTTGGGAAAAAATCGCTGGGCCAGCGCCTGGTTCACCAGCAGCACCGGCGTGGATTTGTCATCGTCGGTCTCGGTTAAGAAGCGGCCGGTGATGAGCGGGACGCGCACCGCGCGGAAATAATCGGGCGAAACAAAATGAAACCGCGATTGTTTGCCATCCTTCGAGGTTTGACCCACCACATTGAAGGTCAGGTTTTCATCGTAGGTGGTCCAGGGGAGGTCGGAGGTGACGCCGGCGTTCTCGACGCCCGGCAACGATTGCAGGCGGGAAACCAGGCTGCGGTAGAAAGCGATAAATTTCGGATCGTCGCCATAGCGAGCCTGCGGTACATCGACTTCGAAGGTGAGCACGTGGTCGGCGCTGAACCCGGCGTTCACGCGCTGCAAATTGTAAAAAGTGCGCGCCAGCAATCCCGCGCCGACCAGCACCACCAGCGCCAGGGCAATTTCGGCAATCGCCAGCCAATTGCGCAGACGCATGTGTCCGGCAGCGGTGGCGCCGCGATCGCCGTCTTTCAGCGTGGAGTTCACGTCCGCACGCGGAATGGAAAGCGCGGGGATTAGGCCGAAAAGAACCGCGGTCAGAAGGGTGGCGAAGACGGCGAAGGCGAGTACGCGCGCGTCCAGGTGGACCGCGGCGACGCGCGGGAATTTATCAGGCGCGAGCGCGAGCAGCCCAGTGATGCCCCAGTTGGCGAGCAGCACCCCGAGCGCGCATCCAGCAGCCGCGAGCAACAGGCTTTCGGCGAGCAATTGGCGCACGATGCGGAACCGGCTGGCGCCCAGCACGGAGCGCATGGCGATCTCGCGTTGGCGTACGGCGGCGCGGGCCAGCGACAAATTGGCAACGTTGACGCAGACGATCAGCAGCAGAAATCCGACTGCGGCCATGACCACGATGAGCATTTCACGCGCGCGGCCGACGACGTCTTCTTTCAGTGGAACCAGGCCGACGCGATTCTGCAAATTGTCGTCGTCCAAGTGGTTTTCGTGGGCGATGTTGTTCGCCAGCACGGTCATCTGAGCCTGCGCCTGAGCCAAGGTAACCTGCGGGCGAAGGCGGGCGATCATATTCAAGTAATGGCACTGGCGGTCGCACCCGTCCGTTTTCGCGGGCCACAGCGGCAGCGCCCACCAGAGGTCCACAGTGTCGCCCTGCCCCACGCTGCGATAATTTCCGCCGACGTGCTGGACGCCGGGCGGCATGACGCCAATCACGGTGAAGAGTTCACCGGACAGTTTTACGCTGCGGCCGACGACGTTCGGGTCTGCGTCGAATTTTTCGCGCCAGAGGCGGTCGCTGAGAATCGCGACGCGATTATTCTCCTTGGTGTCGTCGCTCGCTGAGAAATCGCGGCCGAGAGCGGGGCGATAGCCGAGCGTCTGAAAATATCCGTTGGAGACGCCCATGCCGGAAAGATGCTGCGGCACGCCGTTGGTGGTGAGGTCGAGATCGCGTTGGGCGAAGAGCGCGGCACTGGAGAAAACCGACTGGCGGTCGGTGAAATCCTTGAAGTCGGCGATGGAGGTCGAAAAGCGGGGCTGCTCCGGGAGGATGGTATAGACGCTGACCAACTGGCCGGGATTCGGGTACGGAAGCGGGCGCAGCAGGACGCCATTGATCACGCTGAAGATGGCGGTGTTCGCGCCGATGCCCAGACCCAGCGTGGCCAGAGCGACCAGCACGAACCCCGGGCTTTTCCGCAACGTGCGCAGACCGTACTTCACGTCCTGCCAAAAATCGTTCATCAACACTCCCCGGGAAGCTCTCTGCCGTTGTGGTTGCACGAATCGCGCCGTCGCGAGCGAATCTCAAACTTCAGATTTGATGTGAGTTATTTTCGCGTTCGATTCGCGCAGAAGCGCAGAGTGACCGCTTGTGGGAACTGCTTTCGTCGAATCGGACAGCTTGAACCGGAAGGCGAACTACATGCCTTCGTAGTTTGGGCCGCCTCCACCTTCAGGCGGGACCCAATTGATGATCTGGTAGGGGTCGGCGATGTCGCAGGTTTTGCAGTGGACGCAGTTTGAGGCGTTGATTTTGAGTTTCGGCGCGCCCTTTTCGGTAACCATCTCGTAGACCGCGGCGGGGCAAAAATACTGGCAGGGATTGCCGTATTCGCGGACGCAGCGATCGAGGCAGATATTCGGCTCGAGCACGATCAGGTGGCAGGGCTGATCTTCCTCGTGGCGCGTGCCGGAATGGTAGACGTCGGTGAGGCGGTCGAAGGTGAGCTTGCCGTCACCCTTGAAGCGGAAATTTTGATCGACTAAATGCGCGTTGCTGCGATTGCGTTTTTTGTATTCCTTGTAGCCGGGCTCGCTGTGCATCGGATCGCTGAGGCCGCGGCCGCCGGAGACGAATTGGAAGCCGGACTTCACCAGGCCAGGGATCAGGCCATCGTGGAAAGCCTGGTGGAAATTGCGAACTTCCCACAATTCTTTTTTGACCCAGCTCTGGTCGATTTTTTTGTTGTAGGCCGAGAGCGTTTCGGCCGAAGTGTCACCCTTGCAGAGCGCTTCGTAAATGGTTTCGGCGGCGAGCATGCCGGTCTTGATGGCGGTGTGGATGCCTTTGAGGCGCTGCGAATTCAGGACGCTGGCGGAATCGCCGACGATTAAGCCGCCATCGACGTAATTGCGCGGCATGGAATACCAGCCGCCGTAAGGGACGGTCTTCGCGCCGTAGCGGACCAGCTTGCCGCCTTCGAGGATTTTTTTGACGGTCGGATGCGTTTTGAATTTTTGAAACGCTTCGTGCGGATCGAAGAGCGGATTTTTGTATTCAAGGGCCACCACCATGCCGACCGAGACGCGATTGTTGGCCATGCCATAAATCCAGCCGCCGCCGTAGAGATCGGTGGTGAGCGGCCAGCCCAGCGAATGCGCGACAAAGCCGGTGTCGATGCGGCCGGGCGGCACGTCCCACAATTCTTTGATGCCGATTCCGTAGATCTGCGGATTCAGGCCGTCGAGGCGCAGCTTGTTGACCATTTCTTTGGTCAGCGAACCGCGAGAACCCTCGGCCAGCACGGTGACTTTGGCCCGAAGTTCGTAGCCGGGAGTGAAATTGTCTTTGGGCTTGCCGTTTTTGTCGACGCCCTTGTCTTCGGTGACGACTCCGGCGATGCCGTCCTTTTCGTAAATCAATTCCCTGCCGGCGAATTGGGTGAAAAGGTTGATGCCTTTCTTCTCGACCAGGCCGCCCATCCATTTCACCAGCTTGCTGACCGAAACCACGTAATTGCCGTGATTCTGTAGCGGCGGCGGGGTAATCGGCAGCTTGAACGAATCGTTTTCGGTGAAGTAGTAGACGGCGTCGCCGGTAACCGGCGTATCGAGTGGCGCGGTTTTTTCAAAATCGGGGATCAATTCGCGAAGGGCGCGGGGGTCCATGATGGCGCCGGAAAGCTGGTGGGCGCCGACTTCGCGGCCTTTTTCGAGGACGTAGATATTTTCGGCGGACAGTGCGGGAGTTTTACCGGCGGCGGTGTGCTTTTCGAAAAGATCGGCGAGATGCAGGGCGCAGGCCAGGCCGCCCGGTCCGGCGCCGACGATCAGTACATCTGCTTCGAGCTGTTCGCGTTCGATGGCCATGGTCCCAAGTATGCCGCGTTACGGTTCGGAATTATTTTTCTGAACTAAGCAGTCTTTTCGAATTCTTCGATCAGCGCCGGAACGATTTCGAACAGATCGCCGACGATGCCGTAATCTGCGATTTCGAAAATCGGCGCGTTTTGATCTTTGTTGATGGCCGCGATGGTGCGGGAGCCTTTCATGCCGACCACGTGCTGGATGGCGCCGCTGATGCCGAGGGCCAAATATAATTTTGGCGCGACGGTTTGACCGGAGCTGCCGATCTGGCGATCCATGGGCAGCCAGCCTTCATCGCAGATGGGACGCGAGGCGCAAATTTCGCCGTGCATCGCTTTCGCCAATTTTTCGGCCAGCGCGATATTTTCGGGAGCTTTGATGCCGCGGCCGACGGAAACCAGGATTGGTGCGGCGGTGAGGTCGACGGCCTGTTTGGCTTCGCGGAAAAGTTCGAGCGGCTTGGTGCGGATCTGTTCGGGTTTCAATTCCACCGCGACGGATTTTACAGGAGCTTTGCCGCCGGCGTGCTTGGCGGCGAGATCGGCGCGGAAAGCGCTGGCCTGGAATGAAGCGATCCAGGGACCTTCGCCGGTGAAGACGACGTCGGCAGAAGTGCGGCCCTGAAACATCTGGCGCACGAAAATCAGTTTGCCGTTTTCGTAACGGTAATCGATGCAATCGCCGATCATGCCTTTGTTCATCGAGGCGGCGAGCTTCGGCGCGAAATCGCGGACTTGGTAGGTGTGCGGGAACAAAACCAGGTCGGGCTTCACCGATTCGATCACTTGCTTCAGCGCCAACGAATAGCCGTCCGGCGTGTATTTATCGAGTAGATCGTGTTCGACCAGCAAGACTTCGTCGAGTTGGTATTCGGCGAGTTGATCGGCGAGCGGCGCGACGCCTTTACCGATGACCACTCCGGTGAGCGAGCCTTTGGTGTGCTGCACGATTTGCTGGGCGGCGGCCAGAGTTTCGAAGCTGACGTTATTGAACTTCCCTTCACGTTGTTCGGTGATGACCAGGATTTTCATTAGAGCACCCGCGCTTCGTGGCGCAATTTTTCCACCAGCTTGGCGGCGATTTCCTTGGGCTGGCCGGTGATGAATTCGGTTTTCTTGGTTTTCTGCGGCACGTAGATGCGTTCGACTTTCTGGGTTGGCGCATCGGCCACACCGAGCGAAGCGCGGTCGACCGCGGCGATATCCTTTTTCTTCGCGGCCATGATGCCTTTTAGCGTGGCGTAGCGCGGCTTGTTGATGCCGGACTGGATGGAAAGCACGGCGGGCAGCGGCAGCTCGACGTGCTGGAACCAGCCGGCTTCGAGTTCGCGCTTGAGCTTCATGTGATTTTCGACCACTTCGATGGCCATGATGATGGTGGCGTGCGGGCGGCCGAGCAATTCGGCGAGCAGTACGCCGGTCTGGCCGAAGCCTTGGTCGTCGCTCTGCAGGCCGGTGAGGATCAGGTCGAAATTTTCGGCTTTAAGCGCGGCGGCGAGAGATTTCGCGGAGCTGAGCGGATCGAGTTTGAAGAATTCGTTGTCGGCGATGTGGATGCCGCGGTCGGCGCCCTTGGCCAGCGCTTCCTTGATGGTTTGCTTGGCGCGTTCGGGGCCCATGGAAATGGCGACCACTTCCCCGCCGTGCTTTTCTTTCAGGCGCAGCGCCTCTTCGAGGGCGAAACCGTCGGGCTCGTTGGTTTCGAAGCCAATGTCCGATTCGCGAATCCATGCGCCGCCTTCGACGATGGCCAGCGGCGCGTCCTTGGCGGGGACTTGTTTTACGCAAACTCCGATCTTCAAGATGGCCTCCGGTGCGGATGTATATGTAGCGGCGAACGCGATAAAAGCAAAGTGTTAGTTTATATCATTTTTGGGAAAGGCAAAGAGGGAAGACCGACGGCGGCGGTTGGAGTCGTGCGCAATGAAGGGCTCGCGTTGGTGGGATTTTCTTCGCGATTGATTGCGGCTTTACGTCGTGAAAAGCGGATTCCTCGCTGCGCTCGGAATGACAGCGATTTTTTGGGGTGGGTAAAGAGGGTGGTCGTCGGGAGAGGAAAGGATGGCTTCAGGGGCTGAAGCCCCGCCCTTCCGGAGCGAAAAAGCAGATCCCTCGCTGCGCTTCGGGATGACATGTTTTGGTGTTTGACGACGGTGATCGGTGGCGCGCGCGACGGCCGGCGCTGGCTGCTACTACTTGGCGTCCCAGCGTTTGAAGATTAGGGAGGCGTTGGTGCCGCCGAAGCCGAAGCTGTTGCTTAGCACGTAGGTGACTTCGGCTTTGCGGGCGACGTTGGGGATGTAGTCGAGGTCGCAGGCCGGGTCGGGCTTCTCATAATTGGCGGTGGGCGGCATGATTTGGTCGCGCAGGGCGAGGATGCTGATGCCAGCCTCGAGGCCGCCGGCGCCGCCGAGCAGATGGCCGGTCATCGACTTGGTGGAGCTGATCGGAACTTTTTTGGCGCGGTCGCCGAAGACGCGCTTGAGCGCGGCGGTTTCGATGGCGTCGCCGATGGGCGTCGAAGTGCCGTGGGCGTTGACGTAGCTGACGTCGTCGGGGCCGATGCCGGCGTCTTTCAGCGCGGCGTTGGAAACGCGGTAGCCGCCGTCGCCGCCTTCGGCCGGCTGGGTGATGTGATACGCGTCGCCAGACATGCCGTAGCCGACAATTTCCGCGAGAATTTTTGCGCCGCGCTTTTGCGCGACTTCGAGCGCTTCGAGAATCACCACGCCGGCGCCTTCGCCGACGATGAAGCCGTCGCGGTCGGCATCAAATGGGCGGCTGGCGTGGGTCGGATCGTCATTGCGAGTGGAAAGCGCCCGCATGGCGGCGAATCCGCCGACGCTCATGGGCGTGATGGCGGCTTCGGTGCCGCCGGTAATCATGATGTCCGCAGTGCCGCGCTGAATAATTTTGAAGGCGTCGCCGATGGCGTGGGCGGAAGCAGAGCAGGCCGTGGCGGTGGCGGAATTGGGGCCTTTGGCGCCGTAACGAATCGAAACGTGGCCGGAAGCGAGATTCACAATGGTGGCCGGAATAAAAAATGGCGAAATTTTTCCGGGGCCGCCAGCCAGATATTTGGAGTGCTCGCGCTCGATGACGTCGAACCCGCCGATGCCGGAGCCGATGTAGACGCCGGTGGAATCGGCGATTTCAGGAGTGACGTGCAGCTCGGACTGCTTCATGGCGAAATCCGCGGCGGCCAGCGCCAACTGGATGAAGCGGCCGGTCTTCTTCAATTCTTTTTTCTCGAGCCAGTTGAGCGGCTCGAAATTTTTCACTTCTCCGGCGATGCGGCAATCGAAGCCGGTGGGATCGAAATGGGTGATCGGGCCGATGCCGCTTTTAGCCGCAAGCAGATTGGTCCAGACTTCTTCGGTGCCGATGCCCAGTCCGCACACCAGCCCCACGCCGGTGACGACTACGCGCCGATTTACAAATGGATTCGCCATTGGGGATTGGATGACTTGAAGAACTTCCTCGATTCCTGATTACGAGCCGCCGGTCCTCGGCGGCTACCCTGATGAATGATACGAGATTCTTGCCACTTCAGGCGGCTTCAGCCGCCGAAGTTCCGGCTCGCGCGACGATTGCTGCTGGCGCGAGCCTCACGCAGCGTAGTTACTTGCCCTTGGCGTGCTTCTCGATGTAATCGACCGCGTCTTTAACCGTGGCGATTTTTTCGGCGTCCTCGTCGGGAATCTCGATGCCGAAATTTTCCTCGAAGGCCATGACCAGCTCGACCGTATCGAGCGAGTCGGCGCCCAGATCGTCGACAAACGACGCGGTCGGGGTCACTTCGCCTTCGTCCACACCGAGCTGCTCCACGATAATCTGCTTCACGCGTTCTTCGACGCTGGCCATTCTGGTAGTTCCTCCGGTATCTGCGATCTGAACGTTACGGGCCGCACAGCAGGCAAGTCAAGCGTCCCCAAGACAACCGCATTATTCTATGCGCCGCGCAATGCGCGGTCAACTTTTCATGCGAAATTAGGGCGTGCTAGTTCGGATCATCGGCCGATGTAAAGGGCTGTATTCGTGGCAGCTTTTTACCACACCAAGGACAGAACTGAATCCCGACAACCGACGACCCGCCGTCGTGAACGAGAATTCCGTATCCGCCCCTGACCATACGAATTAAGGAATCCGGACATTCGTTTCGATCTGGGTGCTGATCGCACTTCTGGTCAAAATCAAAATTCATTCGATCGCAACAATGTATGCCCATTGGTCAGCTCGTCTGCATGACTGGTAACAACTACCCCATGTACATGCCGCCGTTCACGTCGAGGACTTGGCCGGTGATGTAGCCGGCTTCGTCGCTGGCGAGAAAGACGACGGCGGCGGCGACGTCACGATCGAGGCCGAAACGGCCGAGCGGGATCATCGCTTTCATTTTGTCTTTAATTTCCTGCGAGAGCGGGTCGGTCATGGGCGATTCGACGAAGCCGGGCGCGACGGCGTTGACGGTAATGCTACGCGAAGCGACTTCGACGGCGATGGCGCGGGTCAGGCCGATGAGACCGGCCTTGGCGGCGACGTAATTCGACTGGCCGGCGTTGCCGGTCTGGGCCACGACCGAGCTGATGTTAATGATGCGGCCGGAGCGCTGCTTGAGCATGGCGCCGAGCGCCTGTTGAGTGCAGAGATGCGCGCCGGTGAGGTTGGTGCGGATCACGGCGTCCCAATCTTCGAGCTTCATGCGCAGCGCGAGGGTGTCGCGAGTGATGGCGGCATTGTTGACCAGGATGTCGAGCTTGCCGAATTTGGCGAGGACTTGCTGGAAACCGGTCTTGATTTGCGCGGCGTCGGCAACGTCCATGGGGACGGCGAGAGCTTCGCCGCCGGCAGCTTCGATTTCGGTGACGAGGGTCGAGAGCTTTTCAGTGTTGCGGGCGGCGACGGCGACTTTGGCGCCGGAGGCGGCGAGGGCTAGGGCGGTGGCGCGGCCGATCCCTTGGGAGGCGCCGGTGACGAGTGCGATTTTATCTTTCAGTGAAAACATTTAGTTCCCTTGTAGGAATTTAGAAAATGGCTTACGGCGGGGCTGAGGCCCCGCCATTCCAAAACCTAGGCCTCGCGGGTTTCGGCGCGGGCTTGGGCGATTTTTTCCAGCATGTTTTTCAGGCTGGCGGAATCTTCGACGTTGAAGACGCGGACGCCGCGATCGATTTGGCGCAGCAAGCCGGTCAAGACTTTGCCCGGGCCGACTTCGACGAAGACGTTTACGCCGGCTTCGATCATTTCGTGGATGGAATCGAGCCAGCGCACCGGGCCGGTGACTTGGCGGATCAGCGCGTCGCGGGCTTCATCGCCGGAGACGATGGCTTCGGCGTCGACGTTGGTGATCAGCGGAAATTTCAGCGCGGTGAAGCGGGCTGCTTTCAAATCGGTTTCGAGGCGCGTTTGCGCCGGCATCATCATGGCGCAGTGGAACGGCGCGGAAACCGGCAGAATCACGGCGCGCTTGGCGCCGGATTGCGAAGCGATTTCGACCGCGCGTTTGACGGCCGCGGCGGCGCCGGAGATTACGGTTTGCTCCGGAGAATTCAGATTGGCGGGCGAGAGGACTTCGCCATCGGCGGCTTTTTTGCAGACTTCAGCGACGTCACCTGGGGACATGCCCAGGACCGCGGCCATGGCGCCTTCGCCGGCCGGGACGGCTTCCTGCATGTAGCAGCCACGCGCGCGAACCAATTTCACGGCGGAAGCAAAATCGAGACCGCCGGCAGCGACCAGCGCGGAATATTCGCCGAGGCTATGGCCGGCGACGAAATCGGGAGTAATGCCCTGCTTGGCCAGCGTGCGATAGGCCGCGGTGGAAACGGTGAGGATCGCGGGCTGGGTGTTGGCGGTGAGCTTCAGCTCGTCTTCGGTGCCTTCGAAACAAATCTTGGAGATGGAAAAGCCAAGGGCTTCGTCGGCTTCCTCGAAGACACCTTTGGCTTCGGGATAATTGTCAGCGAGGTCGCGGCCCATGCCGGAATATTGCGAGGCCTGGCCAGGAAATAAAAATGCAAGTTTGCCCATGATCGTTTTTTCTTACGTTCTAACCGCAGCGGCGGAAGCAGCAAGCTCCTGTTCGATTTTCTGGTTGAAGCGGGTGCGGCACAGCTCGCTGGCCACGCGAATGGCGTTCTTGATGCCCAGGCCATTGGAACGGCCGTGGCCAATGATGGTGATGCCATTCACTCCCAGCAGCGGCGCGCCTCCGTATTCCGACGAATCGGTGCGCTTGCGAAAACTGTCGAAGGCTTCCTTGGATAAGACGTAGCCGACTTGCGACCGCAGGCTGCTCTTGATCGCTTTTTTCAACATGCCGCCGATATGCTCGACCAGGCCTTCGCTGGTTTTCAGCACGATATTGCCGATGAAGCCATCGCAGACGATGACGTCCACGTCGCCACGAAAAACGTCGCGGCCTTCCACATTGCCGACGAAATTCAGCGCCAGCGGCTTAATGCGCGCGGCGGCTTCGCGAACCAGATCGTTGCCTTTCATTTCTTCTTCGCCGATCGAAAGCAGCGCGACGCGCGGGCGCTTGGCTCCCCAAATCGTACGGTAATAAATTTCGCCCATGATGGCGAACTGCTCGATCTGCTCCGGCTTGGAATCGACGTTGGCGCCGACGTCCAGAATCACCGAGACTTTTTCCTTCATGTTGGGAAAAGCCGCAGCGAGCGCCGGACGATCCACGGCGGCGAGCGTACCCAGAATGAAACGCGCGACGGTCATCACCGCGCCGGTATTGCCCATGCTGACCAAAGCGTCGGCTTGCCCCTCTTTCACCAGCCGCGCGGCAACGTGCACCGAACTTTCCTTCTTGCGCCGGAAAGCGTGCGAAGGCGAATCGGTCATGGTGATGACTTCGGTAGCGTTCACCACTTCGATGGGAAGATTGCGAGCGTGGCGGTGGCGGCCTAGCTCCTGCCGAACCGCCGCTTCGATGCCGACCAAAAGGATGCGCACGCCGAGTTCGCGGGCGGCCAGAATGGCGCCTTCGACTTCCGCGCGCGGGGCATGGTCGCCACCCATAGCATCCAAAGCGATGGTGGTCATCTATACACCACTAGAAACCAAATGGGCACCAGATCGGGAAACGTACGCGATGGGAATCTAGGCTGTCTTGCGCGAAACGTCAATCACTTCGCGGCCATTGTAGAACCCGCAGTGAGGGCACGCATTGTGGGGCAGCTTCTTCTCGTGGCAGTTGGAGCAGGTGGCCAGGGAGAGAGGCGTAAGGAAATCGTGTGCACGACGCTTGTTCTTGCGCGCGTGAGAGTGACGTCGTTTTGGATTGGGCATTGCAAAGCTCCTAATTTAGACAGGCCGGTCGAAACGGGCCCGAACACAAGGGATTAGTGTACCGTTTTATTGCTTTTTGAACCAGTCCTGCTTGAGCCGGGCCAAGGGGGCCAGGCGAGGGTCGGATGCGTGCTTCTCGCAACGACACTCTTCGTTATTCAGATTCGCGCCACAGTGCGCGCACAAGCCGCGGCAATCGCTGCGGCAGATGACCTTCATGGGCAGAGCGAGCAGAACCTGCTCGGCCAGAATATCGGCCAGGAACAAGCCGTCGCCTTCGAAAAAAGCGACTTCGGTGTCGTCGAGATTGAGATGGTATTCATCGTCGGCGGCGACCGAGGTCATCGGCTTATAAAAGAGGTCGAAATCCCGGCTGATTTCTTCCACCACGGTATCGAGGCAGCGGGCGCACACCATTTCCACCCGGGTGTGCAGGTTCCCGTAGATGCGGATCTGCCCTTCGACTAGCTCGGCGGTCGCGCGGACCTCGAGTGGTTCTACCTGATGAAATTCGCCGGAATGAAAGTCCAGCGTACCCGGAAGATAGCTCTTCCGAATGCGGACTTTCCGGACGGCGAGTTCGTTCACATCCAAAAACATTTGGCCTCTTTTTTCCGGGACAATTTCAATTATAGGTCCGCGCTGCGCGTTGTCAAGGAACGCGGGATGCGGCTTGCTTCGATGACACTAAACGAGCAATGACAAATTTACACTGGGTGCGCGGCACTTTCGGTGCGCGTGCTATAAATCGGCCTATGAAGGATTGCAAAAGTGCGGGCATCGTCGCCGTGGGACTGCTGGCGACGGCTTCCTTACTCGCTTTTGTAATTCACTTGCTCAGCGGGCTGAACGCCGGATTCCTCTTTGCGCTTCTACCCGGCGCTTGGCTGACGGTGATCTTGGGTATGCGGGCCTCGCTCATTCCCGGGCCGATCGCTCTCCTGCTATTCGTGCTGCTGGTCAGCTACTGCTGGTATTTCGTGCTGAGTTACTGCGCGATCAAGATTTGGCGCGCTATGTATCCACCTATTCCCGAACGACCTTGATTCAATCCACAGACTAGGTGTTGACGCCGAGGAGTTCGCGGCGCTGGCGCAGCAGGTATTGGTCGGTCATGCCGGCGATGTACTCGCTGACTACGCGGTGGCGCGGCTCGCGCTGGGCTTGTTCGGCGTATTGGGCGGGCATGCGTTCGGGATGCTCCAGAAAAAAAGTGAAAAGCGAATCGAGCGCGGCGACGGAGCGGTCGCGGTCTTCGGCGATGGCGGGATCGGAATAAAGCCGGGCAAAAAGAAAGCGCTTGAGCGCGCCATTTTGCTGGGCGACCTCGGGAGAGAACGCAACCAGGCGGCGTGGGTGGCGGCGAACGTCTTCGACGGTGTGTACGCCGGCGGCTTGAATCTGTTTGCGGGTGTTATCGATCAGGTCGGTGGCCAAGCGATCGAGAACCTGCTTCAGTGCTTCGTTGAATTTGAGCTTGGTCTTACCGTCGCGATAGCGGCGATCGATCTCGCGATAGGCGACGTCGAAGAGCGGCACTTCGTCACGCAACTGTTCCAAGTGCAGCAAGTGCGCTTCGAAGCCGTCGTCGAGGTCGGCGGTGTTGTAGGCAATCTCGTCAACCAGATCGATGAGCTGGGCTTCGAGGGGCGGGCGTTGGTCGAGCAGATATTCGGCGAGTTCAGGATGTTCGGCGGCGGTGTAGTCGCGCGAATGTTTGATGATGCCTTCGCGGACCTCGAAGGTGAGATTCAAGCCGGGAAAATCAATATAGCGCTGCTCGAACTTTTCGACGATGTAAAGCGCGTGCAGGTTGTGATTGAAGCGCTCGCCGAAGGCGCGCAGGCGCAGGTCCAGCTGCTTTTCCCCGGCGTGGCCGAACGGCGGGTGGCCGATGTCGTGAACCAGCGCCAGCGCTTCGGTGAGATCGGTGTTCAGATTCAGACTAGCGGCGACGGTGCGGGCAATCTGCGCGACTTCGAGCGTATGGGTCAAGCGGTTGCGAAAATGATCGGAGAAGCGGGTGGTGAAGACCTGGGTTTTGGCTTCGAGGCGGCGGAAAGCACGGGAGTGGATTACGCGATCGCGGTCGCGGGCGTAATCGTTGCGGTAGGCATGCGGCGGTTCAGGGTAACGGCGTCCGCGCGATTGGCGGACATCCATGGCGTAGGGTGCGGGCATGACCGGGCTACATCTTACCCGGACTGCTATCATCGGCGGATGCTTTCCGAAGATGCCATCCTCAAGCGCCTGAGAAAAATCTGCCTGGCGCTGCCGGCGACCACCGAGACGGTCACCTTCGGCCATCCCAACTTTCGGGTGGCTAACAAAATGTTCGCGGTGCTCGAGGAATATAAGGGCGAGCTGGGAATTTGCGTCAACGTGGGAAAACTGCTGCAGGGAATGTTTCTCGACGATTCCCGCTTCTTCCGCACGCCGTATATCGGCCGGCATGGCTGGGTGACGCTGCGGGTCTACGCCGCAAAGCTCAACTGGAATGAGGTTCGGGAACTGGTGAAAGGAAGCTACGCCCTGGTCGCGCCGGCGAAAAAGGCGGGCAAGCGCAAGTCCGGCCGCTAGCGCCGGATAGGCATTCCTAATTCCGCAAAAATTTTAAATTACGATTTGCCGGGCATCTGATTCAGCGCCTGATCGGCCTGCTGCGCGATGGGCGTATCGGGGTATTCGGATTTAATCTGCGCGAAAATCTTGGAAGCTTCGGCGGCATTGTTCTTCGCGCTGTAGTGCTCGGCCAAGGTCAGCATCACGACCGGCTTGGGAACCAGGACGGAAGGCTTGGCGATTAAGTCATTATAAATTTTCACCGCTTCGTCGCTCTGGCCGCTGCGGTCATGAATCTGAGCCAGTTCGAAACGCGCCATGGCGGCGAGGTCGTAATCGCTGCCGTCGGCCAGGCTCTGCAGCCACTTTTTCGCTTCTTCGGTTTTGTTGAGGCGTTCGTCGCTCAAGCCTGCGTAATATTCGGCGAGCTGGCCAGGGCGGGTGCGCGGATACTTTTTGTTCAGATCGGCAAATTTGTCGGCGGCCTGGGTGTACTTGGTCTTTTCGTCGCTGAAGGTGGTTTCACCAGGCTGGGCCGGTTCGCCGGGCTGCAGGATGCGCGCGCTGAAAACTTTCATAGCTTCATCGTAAAGCGCGGCGGCCTTGATGGTCTGGCGCTCGGTGTAGGTCTTGTAGCCAAAAATGGCCAGGCCGATGGCCAGCGCGGCGATCAAAATATAAATGGCGGTGGACTGGTGCGAGAGAACGGCGTCCGCGCCCTTGGCCAGGGTATCGCGAACTTCGTCGTGCTTCAGGTCCTTCCGGGAAATATGCTCCGACAACGGCTCACCTCGAATTCAAGCAATGAAATCCAGCTGGAAATAGTAACACAATTGGCGATTCGCCCGCGCCATGGCGGCTTTTAGAAGTGGGGACGTCTAGACTCCGATGATCTGGCCGGAGTCGTCCACATCGATGGATGCGGCGCGGGAGACTTTGGGCAGGCCGGGCATCAGCATCATGTTGCCGGAGATGGCCACGACAAATCCGGCGCCGGCGGAAAGCGAAGCGTCGGTGATATTTAAGGTCCAGCCGGTGGGAGCGCCGAGGCGTTTGGGATCGTCGCTCAGGGAATATTGAGTTTTGGCGATGCAGACCGGCAGATTGCCGTAGCCCCATAAGGTGAATTGGTCGAGTTTAGCCTGGGCCTGGGGGCTAAAGCTGACGCCGTCGGCTCCGTAAATCTGGCGAGCGACCTTGGCGATTTTTTCCGCCAATGGCTCAGCAAAAGTATAGACCGGGCGCACCGCCGGCGCGGGATTCTGCGCAATCGCGTTGATCACTGCTTCGGCCAGGGCTTTCGCTCCTTCGCCGCCCTTGGCAAATCCTTCGGAAAGCGCACTGGAGACGCCGCGCTCGGCGCAATACGCGGCCAGCTTTTTCAAATCAGCATCGTCGTCCTTGGGAAACCGGTTGACCGCGGCAATGACTGGAACACCGAAGCCTTTGAGGATTTCAATGTGCCGGCCGAGATTCGGCAGGCCGCGCTCGAAATCGCCTTCACCCTGGTTGCGCATGCTTTGTACGGTGGTCACCAGCACGGCAGCGGAAGGCGTGATTCCGGATTGCTGCATGACGATGTCGAAATATTTTTCGGCGCCCAGGTCGGAAGCGAAGCCGGCTTCGTTCACCACGTAGTCGGCCAGGCGCAGAGCCATCTCCTGTGAGACGATGCTGCTGGTTCCGTGGGCGATATTGCCGAAGGGTCCGGCGTGCACAAAAGCGGGCGTGCCGTCGGTGGTCTGGGCCAGATTCGGAAGGATGGCTTCGGCCAGCAGCGCCATCATGCCTCCGGTGGCGCCCAGGTCCTTGGCGGTGACCGGTTTTCCATCGCGGGTTACGCCAATAACAATCGCGTCCAAACGCCGGCGCAGGTCCTTGCGGTCCTTGGCCAGCGCAATGATGGCCATAATTTCCGACGCGGCGGTGATGACGAATCCGGTGCGTCGCCCGCCGCCGTCTTTCTTGCTATCGAGCGAAACGGCGATGCGGCGCAGCGCGCGATCGTTCATATCCATGGCCCGGGGCCAGGCGATGCGTTCGGGATCGAGATTCAAATCGTTGCCGTGGAAAAGGTGCGCGTCGATCAGCGCGGCCAGTAAATTGTGGGCGGAGGAGATGGCGTGAAAATCTCCGGTGAAATGCAGGTTAATTTTTTCGCTGGGCTCGATTTGGGAGCGTCCGCCGCCGGCAGCGCCGCCCTTCATGCCGAAGACCGGGCCGAGCGAAGGCTCGCGCGAAGTGATGACCACTTTTTTTCCGAGCAGCGCGAGGCCCTGGGTCAGACTGATGGCGGTAACGGTCTTGCCTTCGCCCGCGGCGGTGGGCGTTGTGGCGGAGACCAGGATCAGTTTCCCGCGACGCTTGAATGCGGGATCGGCGAGAAGCTCTAGTTTTATCTTGGCGGTGTGCGGCCCCAACGGTTCGAAATATTGATCGGGGACTCCCAGCTTACGGGCAACTTCGTGAATCGGAAGAAGGGTCTTAGGCATGTGGGATGGGTTCGCCTTCTGAATGATTTTTTGGCGCCCAAAGACTATCACAAGCGCGAAGGGCCAGGCTCCGCCCGCGACAAAATGCGGGGCCGGAGATTGCGAGAACGGGAGCCGGACTACTTGAAGCTGCGGACGGCGTTGCTTTCGTCGGATTGCACGTCGAACACGGTGAACAGGCGCGTGATCTGCAGAATGTCGTGAACCCGCTTGGTGAGATGCAGGAGCTTCAATTCCCCGCCCACGCTGCGCACGGTGGTGAATCCGCTGACCAGCTCGCCAATGCCGGAGCTATCGATGTAATCCACGTCGGAAAGGTTGAGTACGATTTTCTTCTGACCGCCATCCGCCAGCTCGCGAATGGTCTTGCGCAGAGTGGCGCTGCCTTCGCCCAGCGTGATTTTCCCGCTGAGATCCACAATCGATACCTCGCCAATTTGACGGCATGTGCCTTGAAGTGCCACGGGGAACCTCGCAGACTTAATTCTACTCTTGTTGGTGGACGCCGTTGTCGGAAAGTACGTGCGGTAGTTTCTTGATCATCACAAGCTGGGCCCCGCCCTCGGGGCTGCGTTCGACCCTGAATTCGTCCATAAAAGCGCGCATCAGGAACAGGCCGCGGCCGGAGGTGCGCAGCAGGTTTTCTTCAGCCAGCGGGTCGGGAATCTCGGTCAGTTCGAAGCCGGTACCTTGGTCGATGACTTTTACCACCATGGTCTCGGGGGCGAGTTCCACGGTCATCAGGATTTTCTTCTGGCGGTCCTGCTGGTTGCCGTAATTGTAGGCGTTGATCACGCCTTCGCGGACGGCCATGCCGATTTTATGAATTTCCTCGTCGGGAAAGCCCGCCGCCTCGGCAATGCGCATGGTAATGCTTTCTGCGAGGTCTACGCTCTCCAGCAGAGTCTCGAGCGTGACTTCGATCCGTTGTGTGTTGGCCGCCATCGAATAGGGGAAACCCTTCGCCGAAAGAACGTAATGCGTA
>CAWIEL010000002.1:0-4039 GCA_963835025.1 uncultured Acidobacteriota bacterium | reverse complement strand
CCGGCAAGACCACCACCATGCGCATCCTGACCGGTTTCATGCCCGCCTCGTCCGGCACGGCGCGTGTGGCCGGATTTGACGTCACCACCGATTCGCTCGACGTTCGCCGCCACATCGGCTATCTGCCCGAGGCGCCGCCCGATCTATCCCGATATGTCCGTCGAGTCCTATCTCGATTTTGTCGCGCGCATCAAGAACGTCCCATCGGACAAGCGCGCCGGCCGCATCACCACCACACTTGAAAAGACGAACCTCGTGGACAAGCGCCACGAGCTGATCAAGCGCCTGTCGCGCGGCTATAAACAGCGCGTAGGAATCGCCCAAGCCCTGGTCCACGATCCAGACGTCATCATCCTAGACGAGCCTACCGTCGGCCTCGACCCCAAGCAAATCATCGAAGTCCGCAACCTGATCAAGGGCCTCGCCGGCAGCCACACCATCATTCTTTCCACCCACATCCTGCCCGAAGTCAGCATGACGTGCGACCGCGTCGTCATCATCAACAAGGGCAAAATCGCCGCCGTGGATACGCCGCAAAATCTCACTTCGCAGCTAAAGGTGGCCAGAAGATTCGCCTCGAAGTTCAGGCTCCTCCGACACGCCGCTCCAGGGCTCTCGCAAATTCCCGGCGTATCGCGCGTTGCGGTCGAAGCGCCTCACTCCGAGCGAATTCGATCGCCACCGTCGAAGCCGCGCAGGGAAAAGACGTCCGCAGCCAAATCGCCGCGGCCATCATTGCGCAACGGCTGGCCGCTTTTCGAATTGCGCGGCGTCAGCCTCAGCCTCGAGGATATTTTCCTCGAATTGACCACCGACGACGCGAGCCACGCCGAAGCTTCGGCGGCCTGAACGATCAGACCGAAATCGGGTAACGACCGTAAGGAGCAACCGCAACGATGCAAGAGTTTCTACGCCATCTATCGCAAGGAAATGGGCCATTATTTCGTTTCGCCCATCGCCTACGTTTTTATCGGTGTCTTTTCCTGTTCCTGGCCGCCTGGTTCTTCAACCTTTTCTCGTCCTCGGCGATTCAACAATCGTTTTCCATGGAAATGCAGGGCATGCGGTTCGGCATGCCGCCGGAAATCGACGTGCCCGGCCACGTCATGCGCGGCTTCTTCGGCCTGCTCTCCACCTTGGTTTTGTTTTTCACTCCGATTCTGACCATGGGTGTTTTTTCGAAGAGCGCAAACGCGGCACCATGGAATTGCTGATGACCTCGCCGGTCACCGAAACTCAAATCGTGCTGGGAAAATTCTTTGCTTCGCTCACTCTGTTCGCCATCATGCTGCTGCCAACCGCCAGCTACGTCATCTTCATGTGCTTGCGCAGTGAACCTGTCCCCACCTGGCATCTCATCGCAGCCGGATACGCGGGCATTTTGCTGCTCGGTGCGTCGCTTCTCGCCCTCGGCACTTTCATTTCCTCGCTTACCGAAAACCAGTTGATTGCCGCCGTGCTCAGTTTCGCGGCTTTTCTATTCGTTTGGGTTCTCGATCTCGGCAGTGCCGCCGATGGCGGCATCGGCGCCGTGGTGCAGTACCTTTCCGTGATTCGTCATTACGACGATTTCACCCGCGGCGTGATCGATACGTCCGCGCTGATTTATTACTTCAGCTTCATCGCCCTTTTCGTTTTCTTGACCGTCCGTTCGATTGATTCGATGCGCTGGCGCCGCGCCTAGCGCAGCACCGGTGGCTCACGCCGCCATCACGTACTTGGGGAGGATTTTGCAGGATGAAATGGGATCGTAACGAAACAGCCCGGTTCATAGCCACGCTCGGCGTCGCTATGCTCATCGCCGGCTATCTCCGCTATTCAATTCAGGGTGAATTTCTCCCCTTCAGCAAAGGCCTGCTCATCGCCGGCGGAGTTTTCCTGCTCGCCGCATTGGTGATTGGTTTCGGCGGCCTGGTTGCATTTTTCTCTAAGCGCTCCGCGCAGCAGGGAGCCAACACTTCCGATCCTGGCCATCGCGGTCATCGCCATTCTCGCCGTCGCCAACTTTGTCGGCTTCCGCCACCACAAGCGTTTCGATCTCACCACCGAAAAGCTCTACACCCTTTCCGATCAGACTCGCCAGATCGTTTCCTCTTTGCCCAAAGACCTCTCCGTCGTCCGCTTCGCCAAAACTCCCGACCCGGGCTTTGACGACTTGATGACCGAATACCGTGCGCTCAGCCCCCATTTCAAATCTGAGACGGTCGACCCGGATCGCAAGCCGGAAATCGCCCAATCCTATGGCGCCACCAAGAAGGGTGACATTATCGTCGGCTACGGCGATCGCAAATCTCGCGTCGAAGCCGGCGCGCAAGGGGAAGTCGCCGAGCAAGACGTAACCGGTGCGATCCTCAAGATCACCAGCGACAAAGTGAAGACGGCCTGCTTCGTCACCGGCCACGGCGAACGTTCCATCACCGATTCCTCGCAGGATGGCTTAGCCCAAGCTGACGCCGGCCTGAAAAAAGAGAATTACTTAACGAAAGTCATCAACCTCGCCGCTTCCAGCGGAGTTCCGGCCGATTGCACCGTGGTCGTTATCGCTGGACCCAAGCAGGCTTTTTACCCCCAGGAAGTCGCCTGGCTCGGAAAATATCTGGACGCCGCCGGCGGCGCCTTCGTCATGGTTGATCCCGGAGCCGATCCGAAACTGGATGACTTGTTCCAGTCCTGGAATATTTTGCTTGGCAACAACGTGGTCATCGACGCCAGCGGCATGGGCCAGCTCATCGGCGCCGGCCCCACGATTCCCATCGTGGTCGATTTCGGCGCCAGCCCCATCACCAAAGGTTTCTCCGGCTCCGCCACATTTTTCCCGATGGCGCGCACCGCCTCCATCGCAAGTAAAGGGAAATCCATCCCCGAAACGGTCGAGCTGCTGAAAACCTCCGACCGCAGCTTCTCCATTCCGTCGTTGCCCAAAGAAAACAAAATCACTTTCGATCCCAAAGTCGACGTGCGCGGCCCGCTCTCGCTCGGCGTTTCCGGCTCACGAAAAGTCGGAGACAAAAACGCCCGCCTGATCGTCGTCGGAAATTCGCAGTTCGCCATGAACCCCTATCTCACCCAGCTGCGCAACGGCGATTTCTTTTACAACTCCATCGACTGGCTGGCCGCCGACGAAAACCTAATCTCGATTCGTCCCAAGACCACCACCAACCGCCGCGTCAATCTCAGCGCCGCCCAAGCTTCCGCGCTCAAGTGGCTCGATCAGATTTTTCTGCCCGGCATCGTAATTCTCGCCGGCATCATGATCTGGTGGAAGCGCCGCTAGCGATTCGGCCCAATCCCGACTATGAAGAAATCCACCCTGATCATTCTCGTCGCCGCCATTCTCATCGGTGCTGCCGCATATTATTTCGATTGGAAGCGCGGCGAAAAAGAAGCCGCCAAAACGCCCGACGATAAATCCAAGCCGGCCTTCAACATTCAGCCTGACGACTTCCAGTCGCTGACCATTTCCTATCCCGCCGATCCGAAATCGCAACCCGTCACCTTCGAAAAGCAAAACGGCGCCTGGCAAATCACCAAGCCGCTGCAAACCTCTGCTGATTCGCCTTCCATCGAAGCCATCATCCAGGGTCTCGTCGGAGCCCGCACCTCCGAATCCGAACCCGGCACACCGGATCGCCTGAAAGTCTATGGCCTCGCTCCCCCGGACGTGGGTCTGGATTTCCAGACGAAGAGCGGCGCGAAACATTCCGTGCTGCTCGGCAAAAAAGATTTCACCGGCGATTCGGTTTACGCCGTAATCGATCACGGGACCGACGTCGCGCTGTTACCCGAATCGCTGCTGGTCAGCGCCGACAAACCGCTGCAAGTTTTGCGCGATCGCAACGTCCTGCATCTCGATCCCGCCGCCGTCCGCTCCTTCGGCTTAAAAAATTCAGCGGGAGAAATCTCCGCTGCCCGCGAAACCTCCGCCGCGAATGGCTGGAAATTCGTCAAGCCCTCACCCGGTCCCGCCGATGCCGACGCCGTGAATTCTCTGATCGCCGCCGTCGCCGACACCAAATTCGTCAGTGTCGAAAGCGGGCGG
>CAWIEL010000001.1:0-16734 GCA_963835025.1 uncultured Acidobacteriota bacterium | reverse complement strand
TTCCACGATGTGCTCGCGGCATTTCAATTTCCCGGCGGCGATCCATCCGGCCATTTCCACGGCGGCGGAGTGCGTAGCGGTCGGCGTAGTCGAACACCACCATGCCGGTCATGCTGGCGCGATTGACCAGCAGCGACAGATAATTGGCCGGCCCTTTGACCGCGGTGGTGTTGTTGTACTGCGAGATCGCGCCGCAGATCACGATGCGCGCTCCGCCGAGCCAGATTGGCCAGCGCCGCGTCCAGAATCTCGCCGCCGACGTTGTCGAAATAGACGTCGATGCCCTTGGGGCAATGCGTCTGCAGACGCCTTGCGCACGTCCTCGTGTCTTGTAGTCGATCGCCGCGTCGAAGCCCAAGTTCCTCGACGATGTATCGGCACTTCTCCTGCGCCGCCGGCGATGCCCACCACGCGGCAGCCTTTGATCTTGGCGATCTGCCCCACCGCCGATGCCCACGGCGCCGGCCGCGCCGGAAACGACCACCGTCTCGCCGGCTTTGGGCTTGCCCACGTCGAGCAGGCCGAAATAGGCGGTCATGCCCGGCATGCCCAGCGTGCCCAGATACACCGGCAGCGGCGCGAGCTTGGGGTCGACTTTGGTTACGCCCTTGTCCGTCGACGATGGCGTATTCCTGCACGCCCAGCCGTCCGTAGACGTACTCGCCGACGGCAAATCCTGGGTTCTTCGACGCAATGACCCGGCCGAGCGCCAGCGCGCGCATGACTTCGCCGATCCCGACCGGCGGAACGTAGGAGCGGCCTTCGTTCATCCAGCCGCGCATGGCCGGATCGAGCGAGATATAAAGGATCTTGACCAGAATCTCGCCGTCGGCGGGTTCGGCACCGGCTCTTCGAGATAATTCCAGTCGCTGCGCTTGGGCAGGCCCACCGGGCGGGCGGCTAACGTGAATTTGTGATTAGTTTCGGGCATGAGAAGGCGGCCTCCGGAATGACGAACGCGAGTATCGGGCCCGCATGTCGCGGCCCCGTGAAATTATGATAGTCGCTTACAGTTGAAAGTGACTAACGCGCCGCCCATTGTATATAATCGCCGCCATCATGCCAAATCAGGAAATCATCTACCACGTTGCCGATCGCGTTGCGACCATCACCCTAAATCGCCCGGACAAACTGAACGCCTGGACCGCGGTAATGGAGCAGGAAGTCCGTGCCGCATTCGAGGCTGCGGACCGCGACGACGAAGTGCGCGTCATTATTCTTACCGGTGCCGGACGCGGATTCTGCGCCGGGGCGGATATGTCGCTGCTGAGCACGCTGGCGGATCAGGGGCTCGATGAAGCCACTCGTGCCCGCGCATTGCATAACGACTCAAATGGAGCGGCGGGCGTTCGCGCCGATTTCCAGAAAAAATATTCGTATTTCCCGGCGATCCAGAAACCGGTAATCGCGGCGATCAATGGGCCGGTGGTGGGCCTGGGTCTGGTGATCGCGCTGTATTGCGACATTCGTTTCGCGGCGGCCAGCGCGAAATTCAGCACCGCATTCGCGCGGCGCGGTTTGATCGCCGAGTATGGGCTTGCCTGGATGCTGCCGAAGCTGGTAGGCCACGCAAACACACTGGATATGCTATTTTCAGCGCGCATGGTGGATTCGGCGGAAGCCCTGCGCATCGGCTTGGCCAACCAGGTGTTCGCCGACGCGGAATTCATGGCGAAAGTGCAGGACTATGCCAAGGATCTTGCCGCGAACGTCAGCCCGCGTTCTTTGCGGGTGATCAAGAAGCAGGTCTACGATGCTATGTTCCAGACGTTGGCAGAGGCGTTCACTGCGGCAGAGCAAGAGATGCTGGAAAGTTTGAAGTCTCAGGATTTCAAGGAAGGCGTGGCGCATTTTCTGCAGAAGCGTCCCGCCGCGTTTACCGGGAAATGAGCGGATCGCACCGATGAGCTTCGAACTCAACGAGAAAACGAAAATCTTGCAGCGCCGGCTGCAGGAATTCATGGACGCGCACATTTATCCGAACGAAAATCGCTTCCATGACGAGATCGAGAGCAACCGCTGGCAGCCGACGCGAATTATCGAAGAACTGAAGACGAAAGCGCGGGCGGCGGGCCTCTGGAATTTGTTTTTGCCCGATGACGAGCGCGGCGCGGGACTGACCAATCTGGAATACGCGCCGCTGTGCGAAATTATGGGCCGCAGCCACATGGCGCCGGAAGTTTTCAATTGTTCCGCTCCTGATACCGGAAATATGGAAGTGCTGGCGCGCTACGGCACGCCGGAGCAAAAAGAAAAATGGCTGGCGCCGCTGCTGGCGGGCGAGATTCGCTCCTGTTTTTCGATGACCGAGCCGGACGTGGCTTCGTCCGATGCGACCAACATCAGCGCCAGCATTCGTCGCGACGGAAACGACTACGTGATCAACGGCCGCAAGTGGTGGTCCTCCGGCGCCGGCGATCCGCGCTGCAAAATTTCGATCTTCATGGGCAAAACCGATCCGGGCGCGGCGGCGCACCAGCAGCAATCGATGATTCTGGTGCCGATGGACACGCCCGGAGTGAAAATCGAGCGGATGCTGACGGTGTTTGGGTACGACCATGCGCCGCATGGCCATGCCGAGATTTCGTTTCAGGATGTGCGCGTTCCGGCGGCAAATATGCTGCTGGGCGAAGGCCGCGGATTTGAAATTGCGCAGGGCCGCCTGGGGCCAGGGCGTATTCATCATTGCATGCGCTGCATCGGTGCGGCGGAACGTGCGCTAGAAATGATGTGCGCGCGGGTGCAGTCGCGGGTTGCTTTCGGCAAGCCGCTGGCGGAGCAAGGTACCATTCGCGCGGACATCGCCGCTTCGCGCATGGAAATCGATCAGGCGCGCCTGTTGACCATGAAGGCCGCGCACATGATGGACACCGTCGGCAACAAGGCCGCGCGCGCCGAAATCGCTATGATCAAAGTGATCGCGCCGAATGTCGCTCTGCGCGTTCTGGATCGAGCCATTCAGGCGCACGGCGGCGCCGGCGTTTCGCAGGATACGTTTCTGGCCAGCAGTTGGGCCGCGATTCGAACGCTGCGACTGGCGGATGGACCGGACGAAGTACACATGGAGTCGATCGCCAAGCTGGAGCTGGCGAAGTCACAGGCGCAGGCGACGAAAGCGAACGCCGCGATGCACGACACGGTTAAGAAATAATTCTAAGTTTCGAAGGTATACGCAGGAGGATTTATGGCGCAGGCAACGCAGGACGCAGCACGCATTCCCGGACCGCCGCAATTCGCCACCGCCGCCGAAGAGCGAAAATATCGCAAGCAGCGGCTAGCGGCGGCCTTCCGTCTCTTTTCCAAATTTGGATTCGATGAAGGTGTGGCTGGACACATCACCGCGCGCGACCCGGAGAAGCTCGACCATTTCTGGGTGAATCCGTTCGGCATGCACTTCGGGCAAATTCGCGCTTCGGATCTAATTCTGGTGAATCACCGGGGCGAAGTGGTGGAAGGCAAATACCCGGTGAATGGCGCGGCGTTCGCGATCCACTCGCAGGTGCACGCTGCGCGTCAGGATGTGGTGGCGGCGGCACACGCGCACTCGATGTATGGAAAATCCTGGGCATCGCTCGGCCGGCTGCTCGATCCCATTACGCAGGATGCTTGCGCGTTCTACGAAGACCACGGCTTGTTCGCCGATTTTACCGGCGTCGTGTATGAAACGTCGGAAGGCGAGCGGATCGCGAAAGCCCTGGGCGCGAAGAAAGCGGCAATTTTGCGTAATCACGGCCTTCTGACCGTAGGCCACAACGTGGATGAAGCGGCGTGGTGGTTTATCACCATGGACCGCAGCTGCCACGCGCAGTTGCTGGCCGAGGCCGCCGGCGAGCCGGTGAAAATCGAACACGAGCATGCGCTGGCCACTCGCACGCAGATTGGAAATCCGATGGCCGGATGGTTTCAGTTTCAGCCGCTGTATGCGCACATTGTGCGCGAGCAGCCAGACCTGCTCGAATAACCGATCCCGGAGATTTGCTTGGCTCCTTTCTCCATTGCTTCCCCCGCAGCACTAAAAGAATTCGTCGGCCGCGAAATCGCGGTGACCGACTGGATGGTCATCAGCCAGGAACGAATTCGAGCATTCGCTGAAGCCACCGAGGATCGCCAGTGGATCCATCTGGACGAAGCGCGCGCGGTGAAAGAATCGCCATTCAAAGGCACCATCGCGCACGGATTTCTTACGCTTTCGCTCGTCGCACATTTCATGCAGCAATCCTTGAAAGTCGAAAGCGGTCTGCGCCTGGCGGTAAACTACGGTTTGAATCGTGTGCGCTTCCCCTCGCCGGTGCGCAGCGGTTCACGCATTCGTGCGCGAATCGCCGTGCTATCGGCGACGGACATCAACGCGGAAGCGATGGAATTGGTATTTGGCGTGACCGTGGAATGTGAAGGCTCGGCGAAACCGTGTTGCGTGGCAGAATCGATCGTTCGCTACTACAGCTGAGGCCGTCGACGCATCCTGCCTTAGATTTTTCCCGTCTGTGCGGCGTGCAACGAAGCGCGCAGCAACACCTGAATCAGCCCGGGCATTGATGCGAATCGTTGGTCCTTGGTCAGCCCCTGGTGGAACCGGTAGTAAATCTGCTGGACGATCACGGCCAGCTTAAAGCGCGCGAAACTGAGGTAAAACGAGAGGTGCAAAATATCGCGTTTGGTTTTTTCCGCATAACGTTCTGCGAATTCCGCGCGCGTCAAACTTCCCGGCGCGTTGGTCGGCCCCCAACGGATTTTTTGCAGGGGCGCGGAATCGTCCGCATTCACCCAATAAGCTAGCGCCGTTCCCAGATCCGTCAGCGGATCTCCGATGGTGGACATTTCCCAGTCCAGTAGCCCAACAATGCAGGCGAGGTCCGTGGAGTCGAGCACCGCGTTGTCATATTTGTAGTCGTTGTGAATCAGCGTTGCGTCTTGGGTGGCCGGCAGGTGCTGGGTCATCCACTCGGCGATGGCCTTCACCTCGGGATACTCGTGAGTTTGCGAGCCGGAGTAGCGTTCGATCCACCCGCGCACCTGGCGATTCAAATAGCCTTCCGGTTTTCCCAAATCGGCGAGACCGATCGCCTGATAATCGAGCGCGTGCAGCGTGGCCAGATTGTCGACGAAGGCTTCGCTCAAGCGGCGTGCCGTCGCCGCAGAAAACTCCAAGCCCGGCGGAGGATCGCGGCGCAGAATAATTCCCCGGATGGGATTCATCAGATAGAAAGGCGCGCCCAGAATTTCGGGATCATCGCAAAAAAGCAAAACTTCCGGTGCTGGCGGATATGCAGCATGTAAACGTGACAACACACGGAACTCGCGGCCCATATCGTGCGCGGATTTCACTTTGCTGCCGAAAGGCGGGCGGCGCAGGACGAGTTCGCGGTCACCAAGGTGTACGGCGTACGTGAGATTGGAGTGGCCACTGGGAAACTGTTCGATGCTCAGAGGCCCAGCGGCCTGCGGGAAATGGCCGCGGAGGAAAGTTTCGAGCTTCTGGGCGTCCAGCTCTTCACCGGGACGCACGGCGGTGGGCCGGTCTTCGAAATGAGCCATGCATCCTCCTTCGCGCTTCGCCGCTAACGATAGCTCTGCAGCGACGGATCGTCGAGATGCGGGACGGCGTTGAACGAATTCATAGTGAAGCGGTCGTTCGAAAACAGGAATTCGCTGATCGAGCAATTTTGCGCCATCCAGGAAACGCGCAATGCGTTGCGCGAGGAAAGCTCGAGCGCTCGCTGAACGGCCAAGCCGATGGGGCCGCCGGAGGTGAAGAGCGCGACGCGTTCGTTCGCCAAGCCTCCGCGGAGAAACCTGCTGAGGCCGGAGTCGACACGCGCGGAAAAATCACGCCAGGATTCGACGCTATTTGAGGGAATTTCTCCCTCAACCCATTTACCAATGACGGCTTCGAACAGTTTCTGAAATGTGCGGCGGCGCGCGGCCGGATCCTTCGCGGCCTTAAACGATTGGTGCATCGCCCGGATCTCCGGGTCAGATTCGATCAGCGCGGGGAGGTTGCGCTCCAAAACGGCCTCGCCTTGGTATTCATCGAATTCGGGCATGACCGAGATGGATGGAAAAGACAGCCGAGCTTTCTGATAGGCGGCGGAAACGATAGTCGCGGTGTCTTTCTGACGGACGCACGGGCCGGAGCAGACTCGATCGAAAATGATTTTGTGTCGGCTCCAGAATTCGCCGAGCAGGCGCGACTGGGTTTCGCCCAGCGGCGACAATTTGTCGTAGGTCTGCTCCAAGAACGAAGCTTGCGCGTGACGGACAAGATACAGGCGGCTCATCCCGGTCGCAGTTTAGGCGGACGCGCCATGCTCCGCGTTGAAATCAGCGAATCCTTTGCCCTCTTCAGCCAGTTTTTTAAGCAACGGAGCCGGCTCCCACAATTCACCGTGTTGCTTCTGAAATTCGAGAATGCGTTCGTAAACTTTTTTCAGGCCCACGGTATCGGCGTACCACATCGGGCCGCCGCGGAAGGCCGGGAAGCCGTAGCCATTGAGATAAATGATATCGATGTCCACGGCGCGCAACGCGTAACCTTCCTCCAGAATACGCGCGCCTTCGTTGACCAGCGCGTAGATGCAGCGGTCGACAATCTCGTCGCTGGAAATCTGGCGCTGCGGCACGCCTAGCTTCGCCCGTCCACTTTTTCAGCAGTTCGATTACCTGCGGATCAATCGAAGCTTGCCGTTGATCGTCATATTTGTACCAGCCGCCGCCGGTTTTCTGGCCGAAGCGGCCGAGTTCGCACAAGCTATCTTCGGCAAAAGGCTGACGCACTCCCGGTTTTTCCAGCTGCCGATATTCCTTGCGGATTCGCCAGCCGACGTCGAGGCCGGCGAGGTCGCCAGTCGCCAGCGGGCCCATGGCCATGCCGAAATCGAAGAGCGCCTTATCCACCGCTTCGATTGACGCGCCTTCCTCCACCAAAAATTGGGCTTCACGGCGGTAGGGGCCGAACATGCGATTGCCCACGAAGCCGCGGCAATTCCCCACCAGCACGCCGATCTTGCCGATTTTCTTCGAAAGCTGCATACAGGTGGCGATCACGTCCTTGCCGGTTTTTTTGCCGCGCACAATTTCCAGCAATCGCATCACGTTGGCCGGACTGAAGAAGTGCGTGCCGATAACCGCTTCAGGGCGCGAAGTGGTGGCGGCGATTTCATCGATGCTGAGCGTCGACGTGTTCGAAGCGAGGATCGCTCCGGGCTTGCAGTGGCGGTCAAGCTGGCCGAAGATTTCCTTCTTCAGCGCCATGCCTTCGAAAACCGCTTCGATCACCATGTCGACGGCGCCAAAGCCTTCGAAAGCCAGCGTGGGTTCGATACGCTTTAGGCATTCATCGACGAATTGCTGGGTGAAGCGCCCGCGCTTCACCGATGTCGCGTAATTTTTCTGGATGGTGGCCATGCCGCGGTCGAGCGCGGCTTGATCGGCTTCTTTCAGCAACACCGGAATGCCCGCGTTGGCAAACACCATGGCGATGCCGCCGCCCATGGTTCCGGCGCCGACCACCGCGATGCGATTCACCGGCAGCAACGGCGTGTCTTTGGGGATGTCGGGAATTTTGGCGACTTCGCGTTCGCCGAAGAAGACATGGATCAGTGCTTTGGACTGATCGGAGAAGAGACATTTGACGAAGAGGTCCTGCTCGACTTGGCAGCCTTCGGCGAAAGGCAGTTTGGTGGCGGCTTCGATGGCGTCGATCGCCGCGACCGGCGCCAGCAGGCCGCGTTGCTTTTTTTTCGCGTTGTCACGGGCGGCGGCGAAGATTGCTGCGTTCTGTTCGGGCGTACCTAATTTGTCGTTGCGCTCGCGCGTCTTAGGCGCGGGCTTCGCAGCTACGTCGCGCGCAAAGGCGATTGCGCCGGCCAGAAGATCGCCGTCGATTAATTTGTCGATGATGCCGAGCGCTAGCGCTTTATCAGCCGCGACCGGCCTGCCGTCCGTACACATTTCCACGGCGGCGGCGACACCCGCCAGACGCGGCAGGCGCTGCGTCCCAGCTGCGCCGGGAATGATGCCGAGCTTCACTTCCGGTTGCCCCACTTGCGCCGATGGCGATGCGACACGATAGTGGCCGGACATCGCAAGCTCCAAGCCTCCGCCAAACGCGGTGCCGTGGATCGCGACGATCACCGGCTTGCGGCAATCTTCGATGCGCAACAGCAGGGGCAGCAGGCCGGCACCACGCGGCGTTTTTCCCGCAACGAGTTTGCCGAACTCCTTAATGTCCGCGCCTGCGACAAAAGTCTTTCCACCGCCAATCAGCACGGCCGCATGGACGGAGGCATCGTTATTCACGCGCTCGATCGCCTCAGAAATGCCTTCCGGGACGCCGGGGCTCAACGCGTTAACCGGCGGATTATTAATGGTGATGATCGCGATTCCGTTATCGATGGAAAATTGGACCAAGTCGCTCATTTTCGTGGGCTCACCTGTTTTGAATTGTTAGGCGTTCTTCGCTGAAAGTGTTTCAGCGTCGATAGCTTGCTGCGCGATGCGCTCGCGATGAAAAGTTGAATCGCCGAAGGCTGTCTCGGAAGCCTTGGCTCGACGGTAAAAAAGATGCACGTCATTTTCCCAGGTGAAACCCATTCCGCCGTGGACCTGGATTCCGCGATTACCCACCGCGCGCGCCGCGTCACTGGCGTAGGCCTTCGCGATCGAAACCGCAGTCGACGCCTCAGGCGTATTTTCCTCGAGCGTCCAAGCCGCGTAGTAGGACGCCGACCTGGAACTCTCGGTTTCGAGGTACATGTCCGCGCACTGATGCTGCACCGCCTGGAATATGCCGATCGGTTTGCCAAATTGCTTGCGCATCTTGGCGTATTCCACGGTGAGGTCGAGCGTGCGTTGCATGCCGCCGACCATTTCGCCGACCAGCGCGGTAGTGGCGACGTCGAACGCTTTCGGGAGCCGCGAGAGATCCCCGATTTTTTCAGCCGGAGTGTTTTGGAATTTCACCGCATAGATTTTGCGGGTCATGTCCATGCCGTTCATCGGCACGATCGTCATGCCAGATGCTTTGGCGTCCACGGCGTACACACCGTCCTGGGCGACGACCAGGATGAAATCGGCCACGGCAGCGTCGGTGACAAATAGTTTTTCACCGGCCAGCTTTGAGCCGCTAGCTTTCAGCTGCATGTCCGCTAAGTCCCAACTGGCGCTGGCTTCGAGGATGGCGACGGTGGAGCGGGCTTTACCCTCGCAAATTGGCTCGAGGTACTTTTTCTTGTGCGCAGCGCTAGCAACTGCGTCGAGCACCGCCCCGGCCAGCGGCACAGTGGAAAAGAAAGGTCCGGGTAGCAGCGCGCGACCGGCTTCTTCCATCAGCAGGATCAATTCGACTTTGCCGAGCCCGACTCCGCCAAACTGCTCCGGGAAAATAATTCCGGTGTAACCCTGCTCGGCCAGCTTGGCCCACAGTTTCTCGTCGTAAGCAGTGGGCGTTTCCATCAGCTTGCGCACGTGGTCCATCGGACATTCGCCGGCAAAAAACTTGCGCGCGCTGTCTCGCAGAATCTCCTGGCTTTCGCTCAATCCAAATTGCATCGCAAGTCCCCTTAATCTCTACTGCAGCTCTTTCGCTTCTGCGCCTGCAGCCGAGCTGCTTCTAATAGCTTCTGGGCAAGCCCAAAACGAAATGCCCGATGATGTTGCGCTGCACTTCCGAGGTGCCAGCCTCGATGGTGTTGCCGCGGGTGCGGAGGTAGCCGTAGGACCACGCGCCGCGATCGACGGAGTAGGGATCGTCACCGAGCAGTTGACCGTACGGGCCAAAAATTTCCTGGGCGATCTGTTGCAGGCGCTGATTCAACTCGCTCCAGAAAAGTTTCTGAATCGAGCCTTCCGGCCCCGGGACCCCGGTCGCCGTCATGCGGCTGAAAGCGCGCATTTGGTTCAGGCGCATGATTTCGATTTCGGCGTAACACTGCGCCAGTTTCTGGCGCACGATCGGATCTTCCGCAGCGGGGCGGCCATTGCGCTGAAACGTTTTGGAAAGTTCGATTAGCCGGCTGATGTTGCGTTTGAAAATCAGGTGCAGGCGCGCGCCGTAGGAGCCACGTTCGTACATCAGCGTGCTGATGGCCACGTTCCAGCCGTCGTTCACTTTCCCCAACACGTTTTCCTTAGGCACGCGCACGTCGCGAAAGAAAATCTCGTTGAATTCGCACTCGCCGGTCATCTGCTTCAGCGCGCGCACTTCGACGCCGGGAGTTTTCATGTCGACCAGCAGCACGGTCAGGCCTTTGTGCTTGGCCGCCGCCGAATCGGTGCGGGTCACTACCTCGCACCAATCGCCAATCCAGCCGTAGCTGGTCCAAACTTTCTGACCGTTGATGATGTAATGGTCGCCGTCGAGCCGCGCTTCGGTCTGCAGGCTGGCCAAGTCGGAACCGGCGTTGGGCTCGGAAAATCCCTGGCACCAGATTTCCTCCGCGCTCAGGATTTTTGGGACGAAGCGTTTTTTCTGCGCCTCGGTGCCGTAGGCGATGATGGTCGGGCCGATCAAACCGAGGCCCAGCGAATTGGCCATGGGCGGAGCTTCGACGCGCGCCATTTCTTCCCAGAAAATCGCCTGCTGCATCAGGGTCGCGCTGCGTCCGCCGAATTCCTTGGGCCAGGAAACCGCAGCCCATCCGGCTTCGTAGAGTTTTCGCTGCCAGGCGCGCAGGTAGGAGTAGGACTCTTCGAGCGGCTTGTTCCGCCACTCCGGCCAGTCCTTCGGCGAATTGGCGGCGAGCCAGGTGCGCAGCTCGTCGCGAAATTGTTTTTCGTCAGCGGTGAGATTCAGGTCCATCCAAACTCCTTCCTCCAAAAAACCGATTGAGCGGCCGGTCGAGGTTTAGTTCCGCGGAACTAAACCGGTTTGCGCTTCTCCTGCTCGAGGTTGAAGCCGGTGCGGAGCGTTTCCCGCCCCTGCCAATATTTCTTGCGCAGGTCGCGTTTCAATATTTTCCCGGTACCGGTTTTGGGCAGGCTCTCGACAAAATCGACTGCGCGCGGGCATTTGTAATGCGCCAGATGCTGGCGGGTAAAATCGAGCAGTTCAGTTTCGGTCACCGCTGCCCCCGGCTTCAGCACCACCAGCGCCTGCGGAACTTCTCCCCACTTTTCACTGGGAACTGGAATCACACACGCTTCGAGCACGGCGGGATTGGCCAGAATTACTTTTTCTAGCTCGAGCGACGAAATGTTTTCGCCGCCGCTGACGATGATGTCTTTCTTGCGATCGACTACCAGGAAAAAACCGTCCCTATCGACGGTGGCCATGTCTCCAGTGTGAAACCAGCCGTTGCGCAGGGCTTCAGCCGAGGCTTCGGGCTGATTCCAGTAACCCTTCATGATGCCGTCGCCGCGGGTCACAATCTCGCCGATGGATTTGCCGTCGTGCGGAACGTCTTTATCGTCCGGATCGACCACGCGCATCTCGGTGCCCAGAATGGCCCAACCGGTCATCGCCTGGCGCACGTAACGTTCTTCGCCGCTCCATTCCATTCCCGGTTTCGCTTTCGCCAGGGACATGGTCGGCGAAGTTTCGGTCAGCCCGTAACCGGAAAAGCAAACGCACTTGAGTGCTTCTTCTACTTCGCGAATCAAGGTGGGCGACGACGCTGCGCCGCCGATGGTGCAGCGTTTCAGGCTGCTCAGATCGTATTTGCCGCGCTCCGGACAATTTACCAGCACGGTGGCCATGATCGGCACCAGGCTGCAGGTTTGCGCGCCTTCTTTTTCGATCAACCGGAAAACTTCCACCGGATCGAAACGGTGAATCATCACGTGCTTGCCACCCAAAAAAGTCAGTGAGTGGGCCACGCCCCAGCCGTTCGCATGAAAAAGGGGAATGGTATGCAGTTCGACTGGATTTTCTTCGGCATGAATCGAAATGCAGGCATTCAGTGCGTGCATATAAATGTTGCGATGGGTCAGCATCACGCCTTTGGGATTGGCGCTCGTGCCGCTGGTATAGAAAAGTTCAGCGACAGCGTTCTCATCAACGGTGGTCACGTCAATGTGCAGCGGCGGAGCGGCGGCGATGAGCTGCTCGTAATTCTGCGGCGCGAGCCAGGCTTCCTGCGGCGTGCCATCGAGCATCACGAATTTTTTCACGCTGGTCAGCTTGCCGCGGAACGATTCGACGACCGGCAGGAAACCTTTCTCCAGAAATAAAAGCGTCGCACCGGCATCGTTCAGGATGTAAGCCAGCTCTTCCGAAGACAGACGAATATTCAGCGGCAGCAAAATCGCGCCGGCTTCGAGCACGCCGTAGTAGGCTTCCAACAGGCGGTGACAATTGGTGCTGAGAAATGCGACGCGGTCGCCAGCTTCGACTCCAGCTTGCAGCAGCGCGCCACCAAGGCGCGCGGCGCGGCCGGCGAATTCGGCGTAGTTGTACCGCTCTTCGCCGCAGACCACGGCGGTCTTCGTCGGATAATTTTCTTCGGCGTAACGCAGAAATCGAACCGGCGTTAGAGGGATATTCATAGACTTTCGCGAATCAGGCGGTTTGCCCTCCATCGACGGCCAGGACTTGGCCGGTGACGTAATTAGACGCGTCTGAAGCCAGAAACACAGCCGCGCCCTTCAGGTCGTTCTCGCCGCCGAAGCGGCCAAGCGGGATGCGGCTCAAAAAATGATCTTTGTTCCGCTCGATAACGACGGCGGACATGTCGGTGGGAAACCAGCCGGGCGCGATGGCGTTCACCTGGATATTGTGAACGCCCCACTTGCAGGCGAGATCTTTGGTGAAGGCGATCACGCCGCCTTTGCTGGCGTGGTAGCCAATGGCTTGAAATTCCGGCGGCGCGCCTTTAATGCCGGCGACGGAAGAAATGTTGATGATTTTTCCGCGCCGCGCCGGGACCATCACCTTGCCAACGGCCTGCGCGAAGAGAAACGTGCCGGTCAGATTGGTCTCGATCACCTTGTTCCAGTGCTCCAGCTTCATTTCTTCCACCGGCGCGCCCCAGGACGTCCCGGCGTTATTGATCAGAATGTCGATGCGCCCGAATTTGGCGACAGCGGCGTCGACCACGCCTTGCACTGCGGCCGGATTCTTCACGTCGCAGGCCATGGCGAGAGTCTGGACGCCAAGCTTTTCGAACTCGGCCGCCGCTTTCTCTAAACGTTCTACTTTGCGCGCGCACAGAATCAGGTTCGCGCCCATTTCTGCCAGCCCAGTGGCCATCTGCAGGCCCAACCCGGTGGCTCCGCCGGTCACCAGGGCGACACGTCCACTTAAATCAAAAAGCTGCTGGGTATTCATAGTGAAAATCAGAAAGCCTGGACAAAATCGCCGGCGCAGCTCCTGAAGTATTTCTAACCGTGATTAACCAACGATCGCCGATCCCCGGAGAACTCGCGCGCGAATCATGCAACTCGCGCACGAGTCCGGGCCATTTTTTACCAAGGATCGCTGCGTCCGCGCCAGTCATCTCCGAGATCGAATGGGCGCAGATACGGACCCGGAACGAAATCGATGAATGCCGGCGGAGTGGGTACGACGGTCGATCCCACCGCATAAATATTGAAAGCCGGTCCCAAAGCAGCGGCTGCGGCGTTCAAGTCCGCTGCAGCTGGTTCGTGCCAGCGCCCGGTGTTCAAGCGATCGATCAATTTGCCCACGGCCGCGATGGTTTCGGCCGGAGTGAAGGCGCAATGCCCGGCGCGATCGATGAAATCGCGTCGGAGCAGCTGGCCGTTTCCTTGCTCGTCCACCACATGCTTGTAGGCCGACTCGTTTTCCACCACTACCAAGCCGTCGCCTTTGGTGTGCAGCGTCAGCACCGGAATATTGATCTCGCCGTTGAAGGTGATGTTCTGTTTTAAATACTCGAAAGCCGGCGGATCGGCGGAAACGCGCGCGGCGTGATTCAAAGCTTCGAGGTCGGAGTCGAGGTCCAGGCCGGCCGCTTCATACAGCGCGACCACTTCAGCCTGATCGATCGATTTCATCAGCTGCTGGCGGAAATCCACTCCGGTATTCCAGGAGACGTTGCCGCCGGCGCGGGCTTCGAGCTCCGCGCGAAACGCAAAGACAAACGGGAAGTCGACATTCTGCTCCCACAGAAATTGATTTTCTTCCTGGGAAGCATAATCGGTCGCGGCCGGTTCCGGTGAGAGCGGCGTAAACCATCCGGGAAGATTGCCGAGCGCCGCGGCCAGCGCGATACGCGCGCGACCCTGTGCTGTCGCTTGCGCGACGTTGAGATACTCCTCAGAAAGATCCAAGTTGGCGACCGGGTTGGTGATGTTTACCACCTGCAGCCCGCTGCCGGAAGCCAGCAGCGTCTTGAACGCGAAGGCCGAATCGAGCGCCGTATTCCAGGTAGCCACTCCGCCCGAAACCACCCCGCACATCGGCAGCGCCGCATCGAAGCGTTCCGGATGCCGCTGGATCAACCCAGCGGTGATCATTCCGCCGAGCGAATGGCCCCAGGCGATTGTGCGCTTGGGATGGCCGATGGTCAGCCGGAAAAGATCAAGAACTGCGATTTGGTCGGGAATTGCTTGTTGGATGGCCCAGCCGGTCGAAGCGTAGGAAGAGCCGGCCAGCGCGTAACCGCTGCTTAGCATGAAAACGCGAGTGGCTGGATCGCCCACGTCAGCGGCGGGATTTGCAGCGCCGGGTTCGACGTATCCGTGGCTATAGAGGAAAAGAGTTTTGTTCCAGTTGGCCGGCACCTCGATCAGATAGGTGGCGCCATCGGGAAGTGTTCCGGTGAAAGTCTGTATGCCGGTTTGCGCGGAAGCCGTGGGTGAGTAACAGAAGCAGGAAGCCAAAACGAGAAGGAACGTTGCAAACGTCGTGGTTCGCCCCATGATGATTCCTCCAAAGTTTGAAACAACATCGAGGCTCGCGAGCGCGGGCCAGGAACCCTGTGTCACAGCAAAGCTGCTACGGCGCCGGAATTACACCGGCGAAAAGTAAACCAAGATCCAGGCGCGATTCGGGTGCAGCGCGGGGCGTCGCTGCGTGGGACAGCACTACCGGATCGATGCGGGCTAGAATTTCTCCGGAGGCGACTCCGGTAAAAGAGCCGCCCCCGATTCGCTTCTTTTTGCCTAGAAAATGAACCGCGCGCCAAGCTGAATTTCCCGCTTGGGCGTTGCGGCGGTGAAGCCCAGCGGATCGCTGGGCGAAATATCGGCCGAGCCATGGACTTTGAACGGAGGTCCGAAATCCGGCCCTACGATATTGTTTACCGCGGTGTAGTTGGTGCGGTTCGCCAGGTTGAAGCTCTCCGCCGTAAACACCAGCTGATACTTCTCAGTGATCTTGAACGCGCGGCTCAGCCGCAGGTCGAAATCGATGTAGTTCGGACCCAGGCCGCTATTGCGCGGCGAGCCGGGCGGACGATCGTTGGTGAAGTGATTGTCACCGTTGATGTCCGAGCCGGCCAGCAGGTTGAAAGGATGCCCGCTGTTGTAGTTGAAAACCGGAGACAGTTGGAAGCCTTGCAGGAATTTGTTGTGCTCCCAGGGGCTGTCAAACACTCCCGCGATCACCACCTTGTGGCGCTGATCGAAATCGGAAAGCGCGTGTTCCGCGGCCAGATCAATTTCGTTGAACGGCGCGTAGTCGCTGTTGAAGTCGGTCACGTTGTCGACCGCTTTGCTGTAGGTGTAGTTGGCCAGCATGGTGACGTGGTTCCCGAAACGCTTGCGCATTTCGATGATTCCACCCTGATAAACCGCCGCGCCAATCGAAGCGTACTCGTTGTTCTGCAGCAAGAACGGATTCGCGAAGCAAGTGGTTCCCGACGGCTGATTGAACTGATTGACGCACGGCCCGACACCCCAATTCTGGAAGAGCTGTCCGTTGGTCGGCAGTCCGTTCGCCGCGGCAGTAGTGAACGGCGCGCCATTCAGCAGGTTGGTGTCGATTGAAACCGGCAGCCGCAGCGTGTGCACGTACACGTAGCTGACCGCAACGGTGAAGCCCGGTCCCACTTCGCGTTCGACGCCGAGCGATGCCTGCTCCGAATACGGGTTGCTGAAACCTTTCTGCCCATAGAACAAAACCGATCCCGGAGGCAGCGGGCCGGTGTTGGAGACGTTGACGCCGAGATTGGCCAGGTCGGTCTGCGAAACGCAGGTGCTTTGCCCCGCGGGCGGCCTGCCGCACTGGACTTTTCCCTCGCCGAACAGGGATTGGAACAGGTACGCCGAATTCAGCTGCGGAATCGGCGTGCCATTGTCGTTCACGCCGTTCAGGGTGACCAGCGTATTGGCGATTTGCCGCGTGCCGTTCACGTCGCCCAGGGTTTTTACGACGTTGTCGATTTGCGCGTAAATCGGCGAATAGAAAATTCCGAAGCCCCCGCGAACCACCGTCTTGTTGTCCTTGAACGGATCCCAGGCGAACGAAACGCGCGGCGCGAAGTTGTGATAGTTGGTACCCAGCAACGACGATTGCTTGTCGATGTCATAACGCAGCCCGTAGTTCAAGGTCAGGTTCGGCATGATCTGCCAGGCGTCTTGGGCGTAAAACGCAGTCAGCGGACGATTCAACGAGTAGTTGGGATTTCCGAAGCCTTGCTCGTAGAACGCCGGCAATCCCAGGCTGCCCGCTTGCAGCGAACTGATCTGCGCCGAGCCGGTGGTGGGCAGTCCGCAGGCGATCGGCGCGTACAAACACGGGCTGACCAGGAAGCTGGGCAGCGTCAGAAATTCGAAGCGCCCGGCGAAGAACGTTTGCGAGGTGGTGTTATTGCCGCGCACCAGTTCGTAAGC